>JAUVBO010000148.1 GCA_030591195.1 Pseudomonadota bacterium | reverse complement strand
GGACGGGGTGACAGCTCACCAAGCCCGTTCGCGCGACGCCAGAAGGGCTACTGGGGACCAGATCCTCGATCGACCACGGTCGGTTGCGAACCCCCGGTGGCGATCAGGAACCCCTGTCACGGCAACCATCTGAAATCACAAGCGGTCGGTGGTGGTACGGCAGTTGCTCAATACGGGGCCGTACCGGCACGGAGATGAAGACATGGCGCTGAACTCACGACTCACGACCCTGGGCCTCGTCGTCCTGGCAACCGCCTGCACCCCGAAGGCGCCGTCGTCCAGCTCGCCGGGCCCCACGCCGACCCGGGCAACCACTGCCACCGGTGACAATGGCCAGGACTGCCGGCCGCGCAAGGTGCTGATCGTGCTTGACCGCTCCTCGAGCATGGTCCTCGACACCGTCGGCGGCCAGACCAAGTGGAACATCGCCGCCGCCACCATCGGCCAGATGGTCACCACCTTCGCCAGCAGCGTCCAGTTCGGCCTGATGGTCTTCCCGACCGCCCAGGGTTGCTCACCAGGCGAGATCAAGGTGCCCATCGGCCCGAACAGCGCCAACACGATCCAGGTCCAGCTCGGCACGCCACCGCCAGCGGCCGGCAACTTCACACCGATGTACCAGAGCCTTTACCAGGCGCTGCAGACACCGGCGCTCAACACCCCCGACGACTCGGTCAACCACGTGATCGTCATCACCGACGGCTGGCAGTGGTGCTCGCCCTACGCCCCCGAGAACCGGTTCAAGGCGGTCGACGCGGTGACCGCGATGGCCGGCTACGAGATCAAGACCTGGGTCGTCGGCTTCTCCGACAAGGTCGACGCGTTGACTCTCAACCGGATGGCCGCGGCCGGCGGGACCAAGACCCACGACAGCTGCGACCCCGACAGCGACAGCCCGACCAGCGGGCAGAACTGCTACTACCAGGCCAACAACGCCACCCAGCTGCTGACCGCCCTGCAGCGGATCGTCACCGAGGTCAGCGCCGAGATCTGCGACGGCAAGGACAACAACTGCAACGGCGAGGATGACGAGGGGCTGGTCGGCGCCACCTGCTCCAAGCAGCGCGGGGTCTGCCACGGCACGCGCAAGACGTGCGGCGGCACGACGGGCTGGACCGACTGCGCCACCGGCGACTACGAGACCCACGCCGCAGCCTCGAACCGCCAGTACCAGGACCAGGAGACGCTCTGCGACAACGTCGACAACGACTGCGACGGCACGGTGGACGAGGACTGTGACTGCGTCAACGGCCAGACCCGCCCCTGTGGCGAGACGGTCGGCGTCTGCGAGCAGGGCGCCCAGACCTGCATCGACGGCGCCTGGGGCGCCTGCGAGGGTGGTGTCCAGCCGAGCGCGGAAGTCTGCGATGGCAAGGATAACGACTGCAACGGCCAATCAGACGAGAACCTGACGCGGACCTGCCAAAATGCCTGCTCGGCCGGCGTCGAGTCGTGCGCCAACGGCGCGTGGACCGGGTGCACCGCCCGCCAGCCGGCCCAGGAGATCTGCGACAACCTCGACAACGACTGCGACGGCGTGGCCGACGGCCCCGGCGCCTACTGCGCCAACGGCGGCGCCTGCTACGACGGCCAGTGCCACTTCGCGGGCGGCGGCAGCAGCGGCTGCTCCCTGGCGCCCGGCAGCAACAACCCGGCGCCGGGCAACGGGCCCCTGCCCTACGTCCTGCTGCTGCTGTTGATCGCCCCCCTCGCCCGGCGCCGCGCCCGCTGACCGCCGGTCACCGTCACCGCGCCGCTGGCTGGGACGCGGGAGCTGCGCCGTCGAGGGCGCGGGCGCTCTCCGGCCCCTCGCCGCTGCTCATCCGCTCCCGCGCGTCCTCGAGCATCTTCGCCTCGCGCTCGACCTTGGCCCCGACGCTGTTGATCTCGGCCAGCAGCCCGCGCTTGTGGCGGTAGTCGATCTCGTGGGTCGGCCGCCGCGACGAAAACGCCGTGTAGCGCTCGAGGAACTCGCGCCGCTCCCGCAGCTTGCGCCGGTAGATCCGCCGCAGGTCGCTCTGGTCGACGATCACGTAGGGGGTCAGCACGATCAGCAGGTTGGTCCGCATCAGCGTCTTGGAGGAGTGGGAGAAGAGCCGGCCGAGCAACGGGATGTCGCCGAGCAGCGGCACCTTGCTCTCAGACATCTGCACCCGGCTGCTGATCAACCCGCCAATAACCACGGTCTGCTGGTTGCGCACCACCACCGTGGTCTTGGCGGTGCGCTTGGACGTTGCCGGCCCGAGGTTGTTGTAGTTCGGCGAGACGATGTCCGAGACCTCCTGGTCGAGCTCGATCCGCACCATGTCGCCGTCGTTGACCTGGGGCGTCAGCTTGAGCTTGAGCGCCACGTCCTGACGCTGGACCGAGACCGCCGACGCCAGCGCCCCGAGCCCACCGGCCTGGGAGGCCGCCGCGCCGAAGCCGCCGCCGAGCACCGCGCCCTGAAACGGGACGTTCTGGCCCACCGTGATCTCGGCCTCCTCGTTGTCGGTGGTGAGGATGTGGGGCGACGAGAGCACGTTGACGCCGCTGGCGGTCTTCAGCGCCTGGAACATCACGCCGAAGCTGGGGATGTCGGCTGGCAACCCCAGCAGCTCCGCCGAGCCGTCGATCTGCGCCCCCCGGGCGCCCGCGGCGAGGCCCATCATCGCCAGCGGATCGAGCAGCAGCGATCCGAGCTGCTGGTGCTGCGCCCCGCCGAAGATGATCGCCTGGCTGTCGCCGCTCCCCGCCGTGCCGCCACCGTGGTAGGCGACGCCGAGCTTGCGCTGCGTGTCGAGCGAGACCTCGAGGATCGACACCTCGATGAACACCTGCCGCCGCGGGATGTCGAGCCGCTGCAGCGCCTTGCGCAGGGCGAGGAAGTCGCGGGTCGAGGCCACCACCACCAGCGCGTTGTTCGCCTTGTCGGCGGTGATCTGCACCTGCCCCTCGAAGGGGCTCCCGGCGGTCTTCGCCGAGGGCTTGCGCCCCCGCTGCCTGGCCGCCCCTCCGATCACGCTACTCATCGTCTGGGACACCGCCGCGGCCGCGGCGTTCTTGAGGAAGTAGACGTGGACCCCCTGGCCGCCGCCCCCCCCGAGCGCCACGACGAGCTTTCGCAGCAGCGAGGCGACCCGCCGAAAGCCAGCCCGGTCGGCGACGACGATCAGGGCGTTGGTCTCGGGATCGACCACCACCTGCTTGAACAGCCCCTTGCGCGCAGCGGGCACGCTACCGGGGCGGCCCTTGGTCGCGAACAGCTGCTTGATCAGCTTCGCCGCGTCAGCCGCCACCGCCCGCCGGGGCCGGAGGATCCAGATCTTCGCGCCGCCCAGCGGACGATCGAGCACCGCGATGATCTTCATCATCCGAGCGATGTTGGCCGCCGAGTCGGTGATCACCAGCGAGTTGCCCGGCGGGTAGACCGTCACGTCGCCGCCCTTCTTCGACTTCAGCTTGGCCACCACCGGGGTCAACTGCCGGGCGTCGATGTGGTTCAGCCGGACGATGCGGGTCACCACCTGCTCGTTGCGAGTCCCCCCCGACCCGCGACGCACCGGGATCGACCCGCGCATCGCCCACTCGCGAGGCACGATCTTGAGGAACCGCCCCGCCGGCACCAGGGCCAGCCCCATCACCTCCAGAGCCGCGTGGAAGCCGCGGTAGGCCTCGGTGGCGGTGATCGCCGTGGGCGTGACCAGCGTGACCTTCGCGTGCCGCAGGTTCTGGGCGACGACGAAGCGCTTGCAGGTAAAGCGCGAGAGCCAGCGCAACAGCTCCTCGATCGTGGCCTCGGCCTTGAGCGAGACCTTGATCCGCTTGCCCGGCGGGAGCTTGCGGCAGCTGTTGAACTCCTCTTCGCCGGGCACGGTGTTCGCCGCGCTCGCCGCCACCGGATCGCCGACGGCGACTCTAGCCGTTCCAGCCGGCGCTTGAGCGCGTGCCGCGCGGTGCGGCGCCGCGACGATCCAGCACAGGCAAGCCAGGGTCACGAAGCCCACAACAAGCGCGGGGCGGGGTTGCGACGTACAGCTCATCTCGCCAACGAATAGCAGAGTTAGCCGCCGCCGCAAAGGACGCTGGCTCAGTCATCGACGCCCGACCGGGGCCAGCCACCGCCGCCGCCGAGCAGGCCCAAGCCGAGCACCAGCGCCCCGGCCACCCCGGCCGCCACCTTGGCCCAGCCGGGCAACGCACCCCAGTAGCGCCCGACCACCACCCCGCCGACGATCACCACCAGGATCGCCAGCGTCGACCGCGTGTCGGTGAAGCCCCCTTCGAGCCGTTGTCGCGCCATGACGTACAGTATAGGCTGGTGAGCGGTCGAACAGAAACGGGGGCAGCGGTGCAGAATCGCCTACTGTCGGGCTGCCTCTGGGCAACGATGTTCCTCTGGTACCACGACGAGCGCTGGTGGCTGTTGCCCGAGGACGGAGACTCGAGGGAGGACCGCGTCGGCTTCCGTTGCGCGCGCACCGTGTCGCCGTCAGAATAGCGGCGCGATGCCGAAGACCCTCCGCGACATCGAGGTCTATCTGATCTACGTCGACGCCGACCGTTGCGACGGCTGCGAGGAGTGCCTCCGCTACTGCCCGGTGGACGTCTTCGAGGTGTTTCACAAGGCCCAGGTCACGCGTCCGAAGAGCTGCCTCGGCTGCCGCACCTGCGAGGCGATCTGCAAGCCCAAGGCGGTGATCGTCACCGAGATCTGACCCTTGGCACAGTGGTCTTGGTCAGTTGATTTGGTCGCTGGCAAGTTCTTCCGCTGCGCCACGGTAAGCGTGGCACTCAGCTCGAAGTTCCGAAATGCTCGGCCTCTGCGCCACGGTAAGCGTGGCGCTCAGCTCGAAGTTCCGAAATGTTCGGCCTCTGCGCGACGGTAGGCGTGGCTTTCAGAACCCAACCTTCCCTGTCGTCGGAGGCATCCAAGCCGAGTGCCAAGGATTCGGCCCCAACATTCGACATCTCTTGGCAGCAGCTTCTGCTCGCAAATCCCCCGCCAGGTGGGTGTTTTCACGCACCGGTGCGCACTCCGATCGTCGCCACTCGATGGGGCCGTCGGCGATGGCGCGCCGCGGAGACGAGGCGCCTCACTTCATCGCCCACGGCGTCGCAGCGGACAGAGATCGCGTGCTGGCGGATCACCTCAGGAGATCGACCCACGCCTACGCCGCAGACGCTGCCCCTTCGCCCGTTCGTTCGTGCTGCTGGCTCGAGCTAGCGGATCTGGCCGGTGCCCCGAGCGACGTACTTGTAGCTCGTGAGCTCGGCGAGACCCATCGGCCCGCGGGCGTGGATCTTGTCGGTGCTGATGCCGATCTCCGCGCCCATCCCGAACTCCCCGCCGTCGGTGAAGCGGGTCGAGGCGTTGACGTAGACCGCCGCGGAATCCACCTGCCGGACAAAGAGCTCCTGCGCGTCGGCGGCGTCGGCCACGATCGCATCCGAGTGCTGCGAGCCGTACCGCGCGATGTGCTCCGTGGCCGCCTCCAGGCTGTCGACCACGCGCACGGCGAGGATCAGGTCGAGGTACTCGGCGTGCCAGTCATCCTCGGTCGCCTCCGCCATCGACCCGGCCAACGCGCGCGCCCGCGGGTCGCCGCGCAGCGCCACGCCGCGCGCTGTCAGTCGCTCCGTCAGCGGGGGCAACAGGCGAGGCGCGATCGCCGCGTGCACCAGCAACGTCTCCATCGCGTTGCAGACCCCGGGCCGCTGGCACTTGGCGTTCTCGGCGATCGCCAGCGCCATCTCCAGGTCAGCGCTCTCGTCGACGTAGACGTGACAGATGCCCTGGTAGTGCTTGATCACCGGCACTCGCGCCATCTCCGTCACCGCTCGGATCAGGCCCTCACCGCCCCGCGGAAGCACCAGATCTACCCGGCCCTCGAGCTGCACCAGCTCCCGCACCGCCTCGCGGTCGGTGGTCTGGACCAGCTGCAGGGCGCCAGCGGGCAGCCCGGCAGCCGTGCCCCCGGCGAGCAGCGCCTCGCCGATGGCGTGGTTCGACCGGATCGCCTCGCTGCCACCGCGCAGGATCACCGCGTTGCCGGCCTTGATGCAGAGCACCGCCGCATCAGCGGTCACGTTGGGGCGCGACTCGAAGATGATGCCGATGACCCCGATCGGCACTCGCACCTTGTCGATCGTCAGCCCGTTGGCGTGGGTGTGCTGGCCGATCACTTGCCCTACGGGATCGTCGAGCGCGACCACCTGCCGGATGCCGTCGATCATACCATCGACGCGCTGGTCGCTCAGCTCGAGCCGGTCGAGCAGCGCGCTGCTGAGGCCCGCTTCGCGCCCGGCCGCTAGGTCCTCGGCGTTGGCGGCCTTGATCGCGGACCTCTGTCGATCGAGCGCCGCCGCCATCGCCTCGAGGATCAGGTTCTTGTCGAGCGTCGCCAGCGTCGCCAGCGCGCGGGCCGCCGCCACCGCGCGGTCTGCCATCTCGAGCATCTCGTGGTGCAGGCTCATCGCTCGCTCCTTCGCCGCAGCGCTCCTGCGGAGCTGGTCACCTGCGGGTCTTGGAATCCGCGGCAAAGACTACCATGTTGTCCCGGTGGATCACCTCGTCGTAGGGCTTGGCGCCCAGCAGACGCGCGATCGCGCTGGTGCGATGCCCCTTGATCCGCTCGATCTCGTCGCTGCTGTACTCGACCAGGCCGCGGCCAACCAGCTGCCCTTGCTCGTCCTTGATCGCGACCAGCGACCCGACGCCAAAGGATCGCTCGACG
>JAUVBO010000494.1 GCA_030591195.1 Pseudomonadota bacterium | reverse complement strand
GGCCAGACCAGCCGCTCGACCCAGTCGGCGCGCCGGCCAGACACCCAGTACGGGACGGTGACGCTGATGGTCCTGCCGGCCGAGGCGGAGATCCTGGTGCTGGCCCAGGACCTCGGCTCGCTCTACCTGACCCTGCGCAACAAGTCTGACCTGAGCGTCTTCGAGGAGCGCGCGCGCACCACGATCGAGACGCTGCTCACCGGCGAACGGGTGGAGAAGCTGCGCAGGCGGCGACTGCAGACGATCCAGATCATCCGCGGCACCCAGCCGCACAAGAAGCAGTGACGGGGGCGTAGTCCGTGGTCGGGCTGATCCTGCTCTTCATCGTCGCCTCGGTCACCTTGCTGGTGCTGCTGGTGCTCTCGGTCGCCAGCCGCGGCCTCTCCGAGTACGAGAAGCGCTACCTGACCCGCGGCTCGCGCGACCTGACCGAGATGTTCTACTTCGTCGACCAGCGCCAGCTGATGACGTTGACCGTCGCCGTGGCGCTGATCCTCGGCATCCTCGGCTACGGCGTCTTCAACTGGTTCATCGGTCTGATGCTCGGCGGCTTGGGCTTCGCCGCGCCGTTCTTCGGCATCAAGTTCCTGCGCGAGCGCCGGATCCGGCTCTTCGAGCAGCAGCTGATCGATGCCCTGGCCCAGATGTCGGCGGCGATGCGCGCCGGGCTCTCCTTCGCCCAGGCGGCCGAGTCGATCGCCCAGGAGATGCCGCCGCCGCTCTCCCAGGAGTTTGGCCTGTTGATCAAGGAGATCAAGCTCGGCGTGGCCCAGGACGAGGCGCTCGAGAACATGGCGTCCCGGGTCGAGTCCGAAGACCTCGCGCTGGTGGTGACCTCGATCAACGTCGCCAAGCAGCTCGGTGGCAACATGGCCGAGATGTTCGAGATCATCGCTGCCACGATCCGCGAGCGCTTTCGGCTCGAGGGCCGGATCCGCGCGCTGACCGCCCAGGGCAAGCTGCAGGGGATCGTCGTCGGGTTGATGCCGCTGATCCTCGGCCTGGTGCTGAACTACATGCGACCCGACCTGATGGAGCCGATGCTCCACAGCCGCTTCGGTTACGGGCTGATCGCCACCGTCATCGTGATGGAGGTGATCGGCCTCTGGCTGATCCGGCGGGTGGTCGAGATCGACGTCTAAGAGGTTCTTCCTCTGGAGAGGTTCTACGGGGGCGAGACGCGAACGATGGACCTGCAGTCGCTGATCAAGGGCTTCGCGGTGAGCGACCTGCTGCTGATCGCTACGGTGACGATGACCGTCATCGCGGTCTTCATCGTCGCCCGCACGCTCTACCCTGAGGGCTTCGTCGAGGACGTCCAGCACCAGGCGGCCGATCGACGCAAGCAGGCCGTCGCCGGCGGCATGCGCGGGATGCCCCCACCGGCACCGCCCGGCCGGCTCCGCTCGTTCGGCGCCGCCTTCGTGCACAAGATCGGCAACATGTGCGATGGGATGGTCAAGCCGGCCAAGCGCGACCGCCTGCAGCTCAAGTACACCTCAATGGGCCAGCCCGAGCTCCGGGCCGAGGACTTCGTCGCTCACCAGCTGATCTGGGCGATACTGTTCGGCGTCCTCGGGCTGATGACGTTCAACGTGCTCCAGCGGCCGCTGGCCTACGCCACCTCCTTCGCGATCTTCGGCTTCTTCTTCCCGCACATCTGGCTGCGGGACCAGATCCTCAAGCGGCAGAAGGCGATCCGACGCGCCCTGCCCTACCACATCGACCTGCTGACCCTCTCGGTGGAGGCCGGGCTCGACTTCCAGGCGGGCCTGGCGACGGTGGTGTCGCGGGGCAAGCACGGCCCGCTGATCGAGGAGCTGGCGCTGACGCTCAACGAGATCAAGCTTGGCAAGACCAGGGCCGAGGCCCTGCGCAACCTCGCCGAGCGGGTGCAGATCTCGGACATCTCAGCCTTCGTCGCCAACGTGATCCAGGCCGACAAGATGGGCACCGACCTGGGCAAGGTGCTGCGGATCCAGACCACCCAGATGCGGGTCAACCGCACCCACCGGGCCGAGAAGCTGGCCAACGAGGCGCCGGTGAAGATGATCTTCCCGCTCGTGCTGTGCATCTTCCCGACGGTCTTCTTCGTCCTCTTCGGCCCGATCGTCTATCGCCTGATGTACGCGGGGGGTTAGAGGTGAAGATCTCTCGACGCCCCGACAAGTACACCCGCAAGCCGCCCGGGCGTGGCGACAAGCTGCGTCCACCGGGCTCGGGTGGCAACGCCGGCGCCCGCGGGGCGCCACCGGGCGCCTTCATCCTGACCGTGGTCGACGGGCAGAACCAGGGCAAGGAGCACTACTTCGAGCAGCAGGCGACCATCGGCCGGGTCGAGGGCAACGACATCGTGCTGGTCGGTCCGGGCATCTCCCGCGAGCACGCGGCGGTGCGCAATGACCACGGCGTGCACCTCGTCGAGGACAAGGGGAGCGCCAACGGCACGCGGCTCAACGGCGACCCCGTCGGTGCCGAGCCCGAGGTGCTGCGCGACGGCGACTACATCACCCTGGCCGCCTGCACGCTGCAGTTCTCGACCCTCGAGGCGGTCAAGGGCGAGATCACCGCCGAGCGCCAGATCAACACCCTGCCCGAGGGGATCGACGCCACCGACGAGGCGCGACCGGGGGGCGCGAGGGGCCTGCTGCGCTCACGCAAGGGCAAGCTGCTGGTGGTCGGGCTGGTGCTCGTCGTCGGTGGCCTGGTCACCTGGCGAATGCTCCCCAAGGGATCGATCAAGCGGATGTTCGATCAGTCCAACATCCCCCTGCGCTACTCCGACGACGACTCCTTCCTCAACGCCGTCTTCGGCAACGGCGAGTGGGACAACAGCCACCGCAACCGGGTGATCATCCACTTCGTCTACCTCGGCGGCCGGGTGACGCTGCAGTACGGCGCCTGGGACGTAGACAAGGTGGGCGAGGTGGCGATCCAGCTCAACGGCGAGAAGGTCGGCGCCGTGCCGCTGACCCTCGGCCGCTGGACCTACGGGCTCAAGCTGGTGCTGCCCGACGACAAGCTGCGCAAGGGGACCAACGAGCTGGTGTTCAACAACACCCGTAACCCACCCGGTCGTGAGCGCTGGGAGGTCTGCTACGTACAGCTGCTCCAGGAAGCGATCCCGCCAGCCGACATCCGGGAAGCGCGCCACCGATTCGAGCTCGCGAAGACCGCCTGGGACGAACGGGAGGTGGAGCCAGGCAACATGTATGACGCGCTGCTCGACTTCAGACAGTCGCGCAACTACATGGAGAAGATCGCCCCCCGGCCCGCGCTCTACCAGGAGACGATGGACTACATCGAGAAGATCAACCGCCAGCTGACCCAGCGATTCGAGGAAGGCGTCTTCTCTGCCCGACGGGCCGAGAAGGTCGACGCCGACCGAGCCAAGGCCCGCCGGGCGCTTTCTAGCGCCCTCAGCTACTTCCGCAAGGGCGACTTCCGCTACCGCAAGCTCAAGGACTACCTCAACGCCATCGCCGCTCCATCAGGGAGCTAGTAGTACATGTAGGAGGAGCACCGCCACGGCGACGACGCGGTGTTTGGGGGGACTCGCCTGTGGTCACCGAGCGACAATCTCGCCCCGTGGTGCGCGGGAGCACCGAGGCTGGCGCTGCGGCGGCACAACTGGGGGCTCGACACCGCAGCCGGTACCACCCATGTGAGATCTCCAGAGGATAAACTAAGGATTACGCTAGCCTCTAACTTGCGACCTGGAGGGCGATCCGCTAACATTTTTGCGTACTATCGTTTGTTGTCGATGAGCCATGCAAAGGCGCGCTCGGTGCGCGCGTGCAGGTTGCGTCGCGAGGAGACCCGATGGCCCGCCGCCCCGACCTCGAGCAGGCCGCCGCCGAGCAAGACGGCTACTACGGATCCCAAGGGGATCTGGAGGCCGCGGCGACCCGTATCGAGCACGAGGGCGAGATTGACCAGAGCGCGACGGACACGCTGCCGTGCCTGGTGGTGATCGGCGGCAACAACCGGGGACAAGAACATCCCCTGCACTTCGGCGACAACAGCATCGGGCGTGGGCTCGAGAACGACATCGTCGTCGGCGACATCGCCGTCTCGCGCAAGCACACGCTGATCTGCTCGGAGGGCGAGCAGTTCATCGTGCGCGACCTGGGCAGCGGCAACGGCACGCTGGTCAACGGCCAGGGCATCACGGCGCCCACCGTCCTGCACGACCAGGACGTCGTGGAGATATGCTCGCACGTCTTCCGGTTCTCCCAGGGGACGGGCGAGGCGGCCG
>JAUVBO010000338.1 GCA_030591195.1 Pseudomonadota bacterium | reverse complement strand
CGCGCAGGGCGAAGATCACCTTCGACGCGCCGACGTCCATCACCGCGGCCACCCCGTGGTAGAGGCTCGCCCGTAGGTTGGCCTCGAGCGGGTCGCCGGTCCACACCGTGGCCCCCGAGTAGGTCAGGTGAACGTGGGGATCGACCAGCGCCGGCACGAGGAACCGGCCGCTGCCGTCGATCACCTCTGCGCCGTCGGGCCAGGGGCCGCCCGCCGGGGGCTCCTGGCTGATCGTCCCGCTGGCGCGATCGATCAGGACAGCGCGTCCCGTGCGCGCCCCGTCGATATCCACCACCGTGACGTGATCAAAGACCAGCAGCTCACTAGCAGGTGCTGTATCAACACGCACGTCCGGCGCCGCCGCCAAGTCGTCCGGCTGGTCTGCCTTACCCCCTGCGTCGGCCGCTGGCCGCTGGGTCTCGGTCGCGCACCCAACAAGGAGCGCCGTGACTGCCACAACTCGGATTGTTCTCACGGAGTGCCCCCGATGCCCTCGGGGTAGCGCGGACTGGCCCCTTCGTCAACCATCGGTGCGCGGCGTCGGCCGAGCCGCGCAAGTAGTGGGAATGAGCGCTCGGTGATCGAGGGGTGTCGAAGGCTCCAAGAACGTACGAAGACGGGGCTTAGGCCCCTGGAGGCTACGCAGCGCGGAAAATCCAGAATGGTATAGAAACGACGAACCCCCCGGCACTTGTCCTGGGGGGTTCGACCACCTCGAGCACTTAAGCGGCGTTAGTGGACCAAGAGTTAGGCTAAGATAAGCTAGAACGCAAGTTTTCTAGTGTTAATCTATATGTGTAACCAAAGCAGTAAGGCTTCAGTCAACAAGCTAATCGAGGGCCCGAAGGCCGGAGGCAGGGGTCAGAGTCAAAAATAACGAACAATTTAAGCTGTCTCGGCGAGATAGTCCAAATCAAGGCGCCGAGTAACAAGCTAACCTAAGGTGGTATTTAAGACCCGACCTCCAGGCGGAGAACAAAGCAAGCCATATGCCACCGTGCGTCACGAATGTAATGATTTGTAATTATTTAGTTTGTGTGAATCCAATCCAGCTGAGTCCTGGCTAGAGTATGACATCCGTGTCAGCCACCAGCGGCTGGAGACAGAGAAAATGCCGAGGGGTTTGCTTGAATGCCTAGAAGAAACAAAGTATTACGAGGAACTGATCCACTATGACAGGGGCGCGTCGACCCTGCGCTGTAGGTCAGAAGGCTTTGTGTTGATTTAGCTTTTCCCCACCAGATCCCGGCAGGCACACCATGGCGAACATGCTGTTGATCAACACCGACCCAGGCCCTGAAAAGCGGGTCGCGCTGGTGGAAAACGACGCGCTCGCCGAGTACGCAGTGGAGCGTCCCTCCGAGCGCGGCATCGTCGGCAACATCTACAAGGGGCGGGTGGTGAGGGTCCTGCCTGGGATGCAGGCGGCCTTCGTCGACATCGGTATCGGTCGCGCCGCATTTCTCTATGCCGCCGACGTGGTCGATCGCTCCAAGCCGCCCCCCGCGGTCGATCACTCCAAGCCGCCCCCCGCGGTCGATCGCGAGGAGGCCGAGTCCGACGAGGAAGCCCACTCCGGGGAGGGGGCGAAGGAGCTTCGCGACACGCCACCGATCCGCAGCCTGTTGCGCGAGGGGCAGGAGGTGCTGGTGCAGGTGTCGAAGGATCCGATCGGCACCAAGGGCGCGCGCATCACCACCTACGTCTCACTGCCTGGTCGCCAGCTGGTGCTGATGCCCACCGTCGATCACGTCGGGGTCTCGCGGCGAATCGTTAGCGAGGTGGAGCGCGACCGGCTGCGAGAGCTGGTGGAGCAGATCCGCGCCGATGGGACCGGCTTCATCGTGCGGACGGTGGCCGAGGGCGCCACCGAGAAACAGCTCGTCGCGGACATGGAGTTCCTCTGTAAGCTCTGGGCAGATATCGAGGAGCGCGCCGGCGGCGCCCGGCCCCCTTGCCAGATCTACTCCGACCTCGACCTGTCGCTGCGTACTGTGCGGGATCTGTTCTCGGACGAGGTGGAGCGGCTGATCGTCGACGACCAGGGCGAGTTCGCGCGGATCAAGGAGTTCGTCGGCAACTTCGTGCCGAGCTTCCTCGACGCGGTCGAGCTCTACCAGGGCTCCGAGCCGCTGTTCGACGCCTTCGGCGTGGAGCTCGAGATCGACCGGGCGCTCGACCGCAAGGTCTGGCTGCGCTCGGGCGGCTATCTGGTGATCGAACAGACCGAGGCGCTGAACTCGATCGACGTCAACACCGGACGCTTCGTCGGCCATCGCAACCTCGAGGACACGATCCTCAGGACCAACCTCGAGGCGGTCAAGGAGGTGGTGACCCAGCTGCGCCTGCGAAACATCGGCGGCTTGATCATCATCGACTTCATCGATATGGAGCGCGAGGCGGATCGCCAGAAGGTCTGGCGCGCTCTGCGCCAGGCACTCAAGGCCGACCGGGCGCGGACCAAGGTGCTCGAGATCTCCGAGCTGGGCCTGGTGGAGATGACGCGGAAGCGCGTTCGCGAGAGCCTGATCCGCCAGGTCACCGTCCCCTGCATGTACTGTGAGGGCAAGGGCTACCTCAAGTCGCCGGTGACCGTCGCCTACGACGTGTTGCGGGAGATCCGACGCAACGCGGCGATGTTGCCGGGCAAGGCGGTGGTGGTCTGCGTTCATCCCGACGTCGCCGACCAGCTCGCGGACGAGGAATCCGACCACCTCGAGCTGCTCGAGAAGCGGTACCACAAGGAAATCATGGTCGACGCGCAGCCCAAGTTTCATGTTGAGCAATTCGAGATTCATGTTACTGTTGATCGATAAAGCTGTGGATTTTCAACAGGGTAGGCTTGATGAAGGTGCAGCGAAACCAGCGGGTCACTATCAATCACGAGTTCGACAGCGTCGAGCAATTCGTCACCGAGTACGTGACCAACATCTCCCGGTCGGGGGTGTTCATCAGGTCCAAGGACCCGCTACCGCCGGGCACTCGGGTCAAGCTGAGGTTCACCGTGATCACCGACGAGATCGAGACCATTGAGGGCGAGGGCGAGGTGGTCCGGATCTCGAAGGAGCCGCTCGGCATGGGCGTTGCGTTCGTCGAGCTGACGTCGTACAGCAAGAAGTTGATCGCGAGACTGCTGACGAGGTCGCTGTGAGCATCGGCAAGCGGTTCGTCCACCTGGTCCGTTCCAACCTCAACTCCCTGCTCGACCGGACGACGGCCTGGGAGAGCGACCCTGGCCGATCCACGGCGCGGATCGAGGACCTCTCCGACGCCGAGCTCGAGGCCGAGCTGGGCCGTCGGCGAACACGCCGCGAGGCAGCGGACCAAGCTGCGCAGCGGGCATCTTCGTCGTCCTCGCGGCGATCCTACGAGCAGGCAGCCTGGGAGGAGGTGGAGCAGGCCGTTCACGGTTCGGGTCGCTATCGCACCGCCGGCCAGCGGCCGCCGCGGCAACATCGCCGGACCGGCGGACACGCGGCGTCACCCGGTCGTGACGCGCGGCGGGCGCGGCTCTATGCCCAGCTCGAGTGCCCCTACGGAGCCGATGCTGACACGGTCCGCAAGCACTACCGGGTGATGATGCGCAAGTACCACCCGGACATGCACTCGACTAGCCCGCAGAAGCAGCGGCTGGCCACTGAGCTGAGCCAGAAGCTGACCGCCGCCTACAACGAGCTGCGGCGGAGCCCCTAACAAGGCGGCCGATCACGACGCTGAGTCATGGACGTCCTCGTCGCGATACTGATCGCCGGAGGGATCATCTCCATCGGCGCCCATCTGATCCGTCGCAGCCGGGACGCCCGCGACACCGATCCCTCGACCGACGAGTCCTTCGGCAGCGAGCGCCAGGCGGAGCCGCTCCGCGGCCTGGAGCAAGCCTGTCCCGGTGACGTGGTGGTCGGCCAGCGGGCCGACCTGATCGTCGAGCGGGTGCTCAGGCTGACCGAGGGGTCGGCCTGCTGGACCGAGTGCGAGCTGCGTGATGGCGAGCAGCGCTTCGCCCTCGTGCTCCACCCGAGCGACCCAGATCACGCGCTGCTCGGCGAGGCGGTGTCGGACCTCGAGATCTTCGGCGACGAGCCTCCCGAATCGATCGACCACGGGGGACGGATCTACACGCTCGAGCGGTGCGGGCAGGCCCGGACGGGCTCCGACCCGTCGGACGAGGAGCGGGTGCTCGACCACTGGCTCTACGGTCGCCCCGGTGACGCACGGATCTGGCTGCGACGCACCGACGGCGAGCTGACGATCTGGGCCGGCTCCCGCCAGGCCCGTCACCTGCTCGAGCTCATCCCGGCCTGAGAGCTTGCCAGCGGTGCCGGCGGTGCGGCAACCAAGGTGTCAGCGTGCTTTCTTGCGTGCGGGGGGGGGCAGCCGGGCCGGTGCTGGCCCGCCGTCGTCGTCTGCCGGTGGCGGAGGAGGTGCGGGCCGGCTCGCTGGCGCTGGTCGCCTCGGGACGGGCAGTCCCGGCGGCGCTGGCGGCCGGGCGGGAGATGGCAGCGGCTGGGTGGCCGAGGGTGGCGTCGAGGGTGGCGTCGGCGGGGGCGTCGGGGCCTGGGTCGCGGGTGCTGGTGGTGGGGCGGCCGGCCTACGGGGCGCCCGCGGCAACGGCACTTGCTGTAGCGGCCTCACGCCTGGTGACGACTGCTCCCGGACTTGCACTTCCTTCGGTCGAGCTGGCGCGTCCTCCGGTCGAGCTGGCGCGTCCTCCGCTCGGACCGGCACGTCCTGCGGTCGAGCGAGCACGTCCTGCGGTCGCACGAGCACGTCCTGGGTTGGCCCCAAGGGCGGCCGGGGCGGCAAGGTCTCGGGGCTGCTTCGCGACGGCGGGCGGTGGCTCGTAGGCGCGCGCAGTCGCTCGAGTCGCTGGCGAGCAAGGTGCGAGCTGGGCAGAGCCTTCAGCGCTCGCCGGTAGTAGTCCTCGGCGCGCTGCAGCGCACTCAGGCGCCGGGCGGCGATGTCCCCGGCGGTGATCAGCAGCAACGCCTGGGGGCGCCGCTTGAGCCGCTTCGAGTCGGTCAGTCGCTCGAGGTAGCGCAGGCTGCGGTCCCAGTCCTTGCGGCAGACGGTCAGCGCCGCGAGGATCTGCAGCGCGCTCGGGTGGTCATTGACCCGCGTCAGCGCTTGCTCCATCGCCCTGATCACCTGGGTCACAACGTCGGGGTCGACGCGCGGTAGCAGCTT
>JAUVBO010000893.1 GCA_030591195.1 Pseudomonadota bacterium | reverse complement strand
GCGGCCTGCTCGCCTGGCGCCTCGGCCTCGATGACGATCGCGGCCTGCTCGCCTGGCGCCTCGGCCTCGATGACGATCGCGGCCTGCTCGCCTGGTGCCGCGGCCTCGATGACGATCGCGGCCTGCTCGCCTGGCGCCGCGGCCTCGGCCTCGATGACGATCGCGGTCCGCGCGGCGGTCGTGGTCTCTCCCGGCTCGGTCTCGGCGGCCGTCTCGGACACCGCGTCGGTCGGAAACTCGTCCCCGGTGTCAGCGGCGCTGTCGGTGTCGACGGTCCCGCCCGCGGCCTCGGCAGCGGCCTCGGCAGCCTCGGCGAAGGAGACGTCGTCGTCGTCGCCCGTGGCTTCAGCGGCGTCGAGGGCCTCGTCACTCAGCTCGGCGTCCGGGTTGTCGGTGGTCGACGGTTGGGCCTCGCGTCTCAGCGACTCGGCCTCGCGGGCCAGGTCGGCGAGCGCCGCCCCCGCCTCCTCGAGCAACGCGAGGGTCATCCCCGGGCGCTGGCCCTCGAGGCCGCGGGACTTGCGCCGTGCCTCGACGACGTCGGTCACCCGGGCGGCGAGGCGGCTCTCGCCACCGGCGCTTAGCTCGAGCACCGAGCCGATCGGCATCGGCGCGCTGGTCGGCAGGAAGCAGCTGCGCGCGTCGAGCTGTTCGATCGGCGATGGCTCGCTCGAAAGGGGGATATTGCGGTAGGTGACCTCGACGAATATCTGGTCCGCCACGTCCATGCTCCCGGCTTGCGAGTCAGCGACTCGCGACTCGATCGACGATATTACACGAAGCAGACAGGACTTGCAGCCTGGCCCCTTCGCTGGCAAATTTGGCCGGTGCGTCTGCTCGGGCTCGATGTGGGCACGCGAACTATCGGCCTGGCCATCTGTGATCCAGACGGACTGGTCGCTACCCCGGTGCGGACGCTGCGTCGCGCCGGCGGAGCGCGTGATCTGCACGCAGTGGCTGCGGTGATGGCGGAGCTGGAGGCCGAGGCCTTGGTGCTGGGGCTGCCGCTGTCGCTGGAGGGGCTGGAGGGTATGGCTGCCCGCCGGGTCCGCGCCTTCGGTAGCGCCCTCGGGGAGCACCTCGGTTGTGCGGTGTATTACCAGGACGAGCGATACTCCACTGTGGAGGCCGAGCGGGTGTTGATCGAGGCAGATCTCAGTCGGCGGCGGCGTAGGCAGGTCGTGGATCACGTGGCCGCTGCGCTGATTCTTCAGGCCTACATCGACCGCGCGAGGGCGACGAGGACTTGAGCAAGCGAGCGATGAGGCAGGCCCTGGTGGTGTTCGCGCTGACCTGCGTGGCGGGCGTGGTCTGCCTCTACCTGCTCTACCGCTACGCGATCAGCTACCCCGAGCGCCCGATCGATGCCTCCGGCCGTGAGGTGAAGGTCGTCATCCCTCGCGGGGCCAACTTCACCGAGGTGGTGCGGTTGCTCAAGGAAGGGGGCGCGATCCGCAGCCCGGCGGCCTTCCGGATCTACGCCAACTACCGGGGCGCGGCGGCGAAGGTGCGGGCGGGGACCTTCCGGCTGAAGACCTCGATCACACCGCGGCGCTTGCTCGAGACGCTGGTCAACGGCGTGCCGGCGCCCCAGGTGACGCTGACCATCGCCGAGGGCAAGAACATGCTCGAGGTGGCAGAGATGCTGGCTGCGGCCCAGATCGCCGACAAGCGCGCGCTGCTCGAGCGGATGCGCGATCCGCTGTTCCTCCGCCGGGTGGGGGTTCCGTCGCGGCGGAGCATCGACGGCTTCCTCTTCCCCGACACCTACAAGTTCCGGGCGCACTCGCGGGCGGACCAGGTGCTCTCGGCGCTCTTTGCGCGGCACAAGCGGGTCTACTATCAGCTCTGTGCGAAGTATCCCAAGGGCCTCAAGCGGCTGCGCAAGGAGCTCGGGTGGGGGCACCTGGAGATCGTGACCATGGCCTCGATCGTCGAGAAGGAGACCGGTCGCAAGCACGAGCGCCCGCTGATCGCGGGCGTGTTTCTCAACCGGCTGACCTTCGGCTACTTCCAGCCGAAGCTGCTGCAGACCGACCCGACGATCATCTACGGCTGCACCGTGCCGGTTCACAAGTCGCCCGCGTGCCAGCGCTTCGCCGGTCGGATCCGGCGGATCCACCTCGAGGACCAGGAAAACCCCTACAACACCTACACCCAGCGCAGGCTGCCGCCCGGCCCGATCGCCAACCCGGGCGAGGCGGCGATCGCCGCGGTGCTCCACCCGAAGAAGTCGCGCTACCTCTTCTTCGTCTCGAAGAACGACGGTACCCACTACTTCTCGCGCACCCGCGCCCAACATGAGCACGCGGTCAACTACTACCAGCGAAAGCGGGGCACGCCTCCTCCTGCCCAGTAGCTGCGCCCAGACCCGGTTTCCCATTCTCCCGTGCGATTTTCTCCACTATCCTGGTGCGGATGGTCATTCGAGCCCAGGCGTTAGCGAAGCGCTTCCGCGCCTCGGCCAGCTTCGCCGATCTGTTGCGGGGGCGGCTGCGAGGCCGACGGGTCGAGGCCCTCGCCGCGGTCGACCTCGAGGTCAAGGCCGGCGAGATCGTCGGCATCCTCGGCGAGAACGGCGCGGGCAAGTCGACCTTGCTCCGGCTGATCGCGGGGCTGCTGCGACCGGACGGTGGCGAGCTCGAGGTGCTCGGCGTGGGGACCGATTCGCAGCGGGTCGCCCCCCGTTTTCGTCGCCGCGTCTCCTACGTCGTCTCGGACGAGCGCAGCTTTTCCTGGCGGCTGACCGGCGAGCAGAACCTCGCTTTCTTCGCCGCGCTGTACGGCCTGGGTCGGCGTGAGGCCCGGGCGCGGATCGACCGGGCGCTCGGCGCCGTCGGGCTCGAGGTCGACGGCGATCGGGCGGTGCGCGAGTACTCCACCGGC
>JAUVBO010001001.1 GCA_030591195.1 Pseudomonadota bacterium | reverse complement strand
GCCACTCGTTCACCGCCGGTGAGGGCCGCCAGACGGTCATCACCGCGAAGGCCTTCGAGAAGGGCAACATCACCACCGAGCTGAAGGACCGGCCCGCGATCAAGTTCGAGACGAATCTCTTTTCGGTGGGCAAGAAGGGCGGCAAGTAGCCGTCCGGTTCCGGTCCCGGCCGCCCGGGGCCGTCCGGCGGATCGAGATCATGCTTTCGGTTCGGGCGTCGACTGGGTAGTGGGGATCAAGCCGCCGTGGCCCGGGCTCGGGCGCGAGGTGCAGGGTTCGCGATGAGAGCAACACGTCACAGTGCCTTCGTTGGTTCGCCTCGGGCCTTGGTCGGTTCGCCTCGGGCCTTGGTCGGTTCGCCTCGGGCCCTGGTTGTCTCACTCGGGCTCGTGGCGCTGACGGCCGGCTTGGCCGGCGGTTCCCTGGGCGGCGTCGCGCAGGCCGCCGGGACCGACGGGCTGAGCCGGGAGGTCGCCGAGCTGGAGCAGCTGTCTCGCACCCTGGCGATCAGCAACCGGACCCAGGTGTCGACCACCGCACAGCTCGCCGAGCACCGGCTGGTGGATGGCCAGGTGCTCTACAACCTGCGCGACTACACCCGGGCAGCGATCATCCTGCTCGACTACATCGGCAAGTACAAGAGCACCCGTGGCTACCCCGAGGCGCTCTTCTACCTGGCCGACTCCCTCTACCACAAGGGCGACTACCTCAGCGCCCGGCGCTACCTGGACAAGATCGTCGACGAGGTCCGTGGCAAGTACTACCAGGAGGCCTTGCAGCGGCTGATGGAGCTCTCGCTGCGCACCGGCGACAGCTCGTCGGTGCCCAAGTACCTCGCGGCGCTGTCGAACATTCCGCCCCACCAGCTCAAGCCCTCGGTGCCCTACGTCAAGGGAAAGTACTACTTCTTCAAGAAGCGAACCGACGACGCGATCGGCGCCTTCCGCACCATCCAGCCGGGCAAGAAGTACTACATGAACGCCCAGTACTTCATCGGCGCTTGCCTGGTGCGCAAGAAGCAGTACGGCCGGGCGATCAAGCACTACCAGGCATTGCTCCGGGTCCAGCCCAAGTCGACCGGCGAGAAGCACCTCCGCGAGCTGACGCACCTGGCGCTCGGGCGGCTGCTCTACGAGAAGGGCGACATCAAGGAGGCGATCGAGCAGTACCAGAAGGTCTCGCGCCGCTCGAAGGAGTTCGACACCGCGCTGTACGAGATCTGCTGGGCCTACATCAAGGCCGGCGATCTCAGGCCGGCCCTGCGCGCGCTCGACCTGCTGATCCTCGCCCAGCCCGACAGCCCCTTTGCCCCCGAGGTGCGGGTTCTGCAGGGCAACCTGCTGATCCGGCTCGGCGAGTGGGGCCGGGCCACCGAGCTGTTCACCAAGGCCCGCGAGAAGTTCTTGCCGGTGCATCGGCGGATGAACCAGCTGATGACCGAGCACGAGGACCCGAAGGTCTTCTTCGACACCCTGCTGGCCCGCAACGTCAGCTCGATGGCGGTGACGGTGAAGATCCCGAAGCTCGCCATCCGCTGGGTCAAGGAGCGACCGAAGGTCAAGCGCGCGTTGCGGCTGGTGCAGAACGTGCGGGACATTGACGCCAGCCTCGAAGAGATCCAGCGGCTGATCCGGCGCCTCTCCCGGGCGATCAACTCGCCGGCGAAGATCAAGATCTTCCCCGAGTTCGCCACCGCCAAGGCCCGCGCGCTGGAGATCGAAAACCGCCTCGCCATCGCCCGCCGCAAGATCCTCGCCCGGGAGAGCGAGCTGGTGGTGCTGGTCGCCTCGGGCGACGAGAAGGGCCGGCTCAAGGGTCTGGCCCAGCAGCGGCGAGCGATGGAGGGCCGGATCAAAGCCCTGCCGACCTCGGTCGAGGGCTACAACAAGCGGCAGCGGGTCAAGGTCGGCAAGCTGTCGGGGCTCGAGAAGCAGCTGTCACGGCTGGCGGTGATGATCCAGAGCCAGTTCGCCCAGCTGGTAGCGGCCGAGAAGTACTTCACCGACATCTCCGTCGCGAAGCCGAAGTCCCAGCGTGAGGCCGCACGGCGCGAGATCGCCCAGGTGCGCGCCTCGGTGGCCCTGCTCGACAAGCAGCACGAGGAGCTCAAGCTGCTGATGGTCGACGCCAAGGACATGGTCGGCGTCGGCGGTCCGGACGAGGTGGCCGAGCGCCAGCTCAAGCGGCGCTTCGCCCAGGCGGGCCAGCGGGAGCACCAGCTGCTGTCCAGCCTCCGCTCGCGGCTCGGCGGCCCGCAGGCCGCGGAGTTCGATACCCTCGCCGGCCTGCTCGGACGCTGCGGCAGCGTCGAGGCCGGCGTCGAGGCGTTCAGCAAGACGATCGACGCCAAGGTCGACCGCAAGCTGGACTCGATCCGGACCGTGCTGAGCGAGGAGCAGCAGCTGGCGATCAAGCACACGGCCGAGCTCGCCGGCTACCGGGCGGGGACCAGCAACGTCGCGGGCAAGATCACCTACGACGGCTTCCGGGCGGTGGGGCAGCGGTTCTACGCGATCGTCGTCCGGGCCGACGTCGGCATCATCGAT
>JAUVBO010000638.1 GCA_030591195.1 Pseudomonadota bacterium | reverse complement strand
GCGTGGCGCCTCAACGGTCTGGCGGCGGTTCCAACTCGTCAGAGCCAAGTTGCCGGGGTACTAACTGCGACTCGGCGATCAGCTCGGCGAGCTCCTCGACCAGGTGGCGGGCGTCGCGTCCGAGGCCGTCTTTGATCTGGTGGCGGCAGGAGAAGCCGCAGGCCACCAGGCGGGTGTCGGGCGGGGCGGCGCGGATCGCCGGGAAGAGCCGCTCCTCGGCGATCTTCAGCGACAGGTCGTAGTGCTTCGGATCGTAGCCGAAGCTGCCCGCCATGCCGCAGCAACCGGCATCGATCTCGGCCACCTCCCCGCCCGAAAACCGCGCCAGCAGCGCCCGGGTCGGCGCCGTGCCGCAGAGCGCCTTCTGGTGACAGTGTCCGTGGATCAGGTACCGCGGTGGTTCGCCACCCACCGCCGCGCGCTGGCGCCCGCGCGCCTCGAGCACCGACAGGTCTGCCCCGGCGAGGGCATCGAGCAGGAAGTGATCGATCATCACCACGCCCTGCACGACCCGCTGGCCCAGTCCCGCGTCGTCGATCAGGTCGGGCAGGTCATCGACCAGCGCGCTGTAGCAGCCGGGCTCGCAGACCACCACCTTCAGCCCCCGATCGAGGGCCTCGCCGATGTTGCGCATCGTCTGGCCACCGGTCTCGCGCGCCTCGGCCAGGTACCCCTTCGAGATCTGCGGCCGGCAGCAGCAGCCAGCGGCGAGGGGCTCGGGGCGAAAGCCGAGGACCTCGAGCACGGTGACGGCGGCCCGACCCACCCGCGGCTGGTGGTAGCTCAGGTAGGTGTCGAGGAACAGCGCCACCGGCTGACGCTCGCTCGCGGCCCCGGCGTAGATCTCCGGGTGGCGCTTGCGGTGCCGCGCAAACCAGCGGCCGAACGGCTCGCGGGCAAAGGCCGGCAGGGGGCGCCGGCGGTCGACCCCGACCAGCCGCTCCATCGGCCCGCGCAGGGCCTTGCGCTGGCCGAGCCAGTTGGCCAGCGGTGCCAGCCGGCCCGCCACCAGCCCCGCGGCGCGGGTTGACTCGCCGACGAAGCGGTCGGCGAGCCGCTCGCCGTGGCGCTCGCGGTAGGCGGCGAGGAACTCGGACTTGAGCCGGGCGACGTCGACGTTGCTCGGGCACTCGCTCTTGCAGGCCTTGCAGCTGAGGCAGAGCTCGAAGACCGCATGCAGCTCCTCGCTGCTGAGGCCGGCGGCGCCGAGCTCCCCGCTCAACGCCAGCCGCAGGGCGTTGGCCCGGCCACGGGTGCTGTCCTGCTCGTCGCGGGTCGCCATGAAGCTGGGACACATCCCGCCCTGGCCCAGCTTGCGGCAGGCGCCAACGCCGGTGCAGAGCTCGGCGGCGGCGAGCAGGCCGCCAGCCTCGGGATAGCGGTAGAACGTCTGCACCGCGGCGGCGCGGCGGCCCGGGCCGTAGCGCAGGTTGGCGTCGATCGGCGGCGGCTCGACGATGTTGTTCGGGTTCATCAGGCCGAGCGGGTCGAAGGCGCGCTTGATCTCGCCGAAGGCGCCACAGATCGCCTCGCCGTAGAGCCGCTCGAGCAGCCAGCCGCGCACCCGTCCGTCGCCGTGCTCGCCGCTGATCGTACCGCCGTGCTTGATCACCAGCTCGCAGGACCGCTCGCTGATCCGCTTCATCCGCGCGATGTCGTCGGCCTGCTTCAGGTCGAGCATCGGCCGGACGTGCAGCAGGCCCACCGAGGCATGGGCGTAGAGCGAGACGCGCACGCCCTCGTCCCGACAGGCGTCGAGGATCTCCCGCACGTACTGGCTGAGCCGCGGCAAGGGCACCGCCGCATCCTCGATGAAGGCGGTGGGCTTCTTCGGCCCCTTGACCGCCGCGAGCAACCCCAGACCGGCCTTGCGCACCTCCCAGACCTCGGCCGCGTCCTCGCCCTCGACGATCGGACGGGCATAGCCGATCCCCTGGGCATCGAGCGCCCCGGTGAGCGCCTCGAGCCCGGCCCGTACCTCGCCGGCGTCATCGCCGCAGTGCTCCACCAGCAGCACCGCCTCGGGATCGCCCTCGAGCCAGCGGTAGTGCCAGCGGGGCCCGAAGGATCCCCTGGCCATCTCGATCACCGTGCGGTCGAGGAGCTCCACTGCGGACAGCCCGGCCGCGCCAGCGCGCGCCGCCGCGCGATCGGGGACGCCACGGTCGACGATCCCTGGCACCGCGTCGAGGGCCGCCATCAGCTGGTCGAAGTGGACCACACACAGGCCGGCGGCTCGCGGCAGCGGCTCGATCCGCAGCTTGGCCTCGACGACGGTGCAGAGCGTGCCCTCGCTGCCAACGACCAGATCGACCAGGCTCCAGGGCTCGTCGCCGACAAAAACGTCGAGGCGGTAGCCGCCGACGCTGCGGGTGACCTTCGGGTAGCGGGCGGCGATCTCGTCGCGGTGCTCGGCGATCACCCGGCCGACCACCCGGTGGATCTCGCCCTCGCGGTCGCGTCGCCCGGCCAGCTCGTCCCAGTCCCGTCGATCGCGACGGGCGAGCACCAGCCGCTCGCCCGAGGCGAGCAGCACGGTCAGCTCGAGCACGTGGTCGCTGGTTTGGCCGTAGCGCAGCGACCGAGTCCCCGCCGAGTTATTGCCGATCATCCCGCCGATGGTGGCGCGGTTGGAGGTCGCCGTCTCCGGGGCAAACTGCAGCCCGCGCGGCGCCAGGGCCGCGTTGAGCTGGTCGCGCACCAGGCCCGGCTGGACCCGAACCCAGCCCGCCTGCTCGTCGATCTCGAGGATCGCGTCGATCCCTTTGGAGAAGTCGATCACCAGGCCGGCGGAGATCGTCGCCTGGCCGGCGAGGCTGGTGCCGGCGCCCCGGGGCAGCAGCGGGATGCCGTGGCGACGGGCCACGGCCAGGGCGTGGGCCACGTCGGCCTCGTCCCGCGGCACCACCACCGCCACCGGTGACTGCTGGTAGATGCTGGCGTCGGTCGCGTAGAGCGCCCGCGACAGGCGGTCGAGGCGCACCTCGCCGCCGATGCCCTCGGCGAGCTGCCGGCGCAGCGTCTCGACGTCGATCGGGAGCAGATCCTTCATCGATGGTGACCATGCCACACCCAAAGGCCGCCAGGCGTGTCTCTTTGGGCTGCTGCCGCTCTTGCACTACAAAACACTTGTTATTGCTTTTTGTAGTGCATTGCACTACAAAAAGAAGAGTCATCTGATTTGTAGTGCAAAATGGACCCCCTCGAAGAAACGCTTCAGGAGAACATCGAGTACTACCGTCTGCAGGAGCAGCAGGCGCTGGCCGCGCTCACGGGCCTGCCACGCGGATCGATCAAGACCAAGGCCTCGAAGAACAGGACCTACTACTACCTCCAGTACCGTCATCAGGGGAAGGTGGTCCAACAGTACCTCGGCCGCTCGTACCCCACCGAGCTGGCGCTGCAGATCGACAAGCGAAGGGCGATCCGCGCCCAGCTGCGGGAAATACGCGCGGCGTTGAAGCTGCTCCGACAGCGACAGAGCGACGACATTCTCCAGCCGGTCGGGGAGGTGATTCGCGTGCTGGCGAAGGAGGGGCTTTGGGAAGCCGGCGCCGAGATCGTCGGCAGCTGGTGCTTCCGCATCTACCAGCACTTCCTCGGGGTCGGAGCCTTTCCGGTTCGAACGGACGACCTCGACATCCTGGTGCCGATACCCTGGCGAGGCCGGCCACTCGATCT
>JAUVBO010000224.1 GCA_030591195.1 Pseudomonadota bacterium | reverse complement strand
GCGGCGACGAGGCAAAAGCTGAGTAGGGTCTTCACGGGATATCCTCCTTGAGTCGCGGCTCTCTGCGGCCAAGACGACTTCGACATGGCTCAGCGGTCGGAAAATCTCCGGGTCCGCCTGGTGGTCCGGTTGACGTAGACGCCGCTGCTCGGGTTGGTCCGCGAGCGAAACTTGTACGACTTGCCGCTGCGGGTCAGACCCGCGCGAATCAACCCCGAGAACTGGCCCGGCGCGCCGTTGGCCGTCCGGTACTGACGACGCAGCTTGAGGTTGGCGATCCCTGCTGCCCCGCTCTGGCTAGCCAGCCCCTTGGGGAGGGAGAAGTTGCCGCCAGGCCGCAGGGAGGTGCCCCACTCGTGACCGTGACCCGCCGGCCAGCGAGCGGCGAGCACCAGCGCTTCACCCGCCTTGGAGCCGGTCTGCTTCAGGTCGAAGGTGATCTTGGCCTTGCCGTGGCCGTTCTTCATGTCCACCGTGCCGACCCGGGTGCCGGTGGCGGCAGAGAAATGCGAGGGCACGCTGCGGTGGAGGTAGAACTCGACGCCCTTGCCGTTGTAGCTCGGGCGCCCGCCGTCGTTGTAGTTCCAGAGGATCGTCGCGGTGGCGGTCTTGCCTCCCGGATTGATCTTGGTGTCGATCACCCGGAACTTCGCCAGGGGGTCCTTGTTTCCACCGGCGTGGCCGGCGGCGGGCAGACCGACGATGCTGACCAGCGTCAGCAGCGCCCAGAGCCTGAGGCCTCGTTGTCCCAATAATTTCAAACTAGTGGCGATCATCAATGCCGTTGCTCCTGTCGTCCTGCCGGACGTTCAACTCACCGCTTCATCGCTATTGGCTAGGTGGACCGGGAGAAAGCAACGGACGTGCCAACATCGGAACAAGCCATAAGCTAGCGGAATCAAACGGGCCGCGACCCGCATGATTAAGATCCAGTGCTCCATATTTCCGCGCAGGCGTCTTGTCTTTCGGAGGAATCTCTGGCTCCGAGAGGCCTAGCGCCGCGGATCCGACGCGACGTCAAGCAACCTAACTATTTGAAATGACCTGTGCTCAACAATCCGCGATCGGGACCGTGACGTCGCGCTCACCGAATTTCGGATGGGGCACCGGTGCCCACAGCAGCCACAGCTACACGAGTTGGATCCGGCCGGGGTGCTCCTCGGTCAGCTCGCCGACCACGGCCGCAACCGCGACCCCCGCTTGCCCGAGCGCCTCGACGGCTCGGTCGGCCTGATCGGCCGGCAGGGCCACCAGCAGGCCTCCGGAGGTCTGGGGATCGAACAGCAGATCCACCAGCCAGGGTGCCACCTCGGGGGCGGTGTCGACCCGCGGCGCGCGGAAGTCGCGATTGCGCTTCAGACCACCGGGGCAGAGCCCCTGCTGGGCGTAGACATCAGCCTCGGGCAGCAGCGGCACGGCGGCCGGCTCGAGCCGCATCCCCAGCTCCTCGCCAACCATCTCGCAGCCATGGCCTAGCAGGCCGAAGCCGGTGACGTCGGTGCAGGCATGCACCTCGAAGCCACCATCGATCAGCGCCTCGGCGGCGAGGCGATTGAGCGTCATCATCGACGCCTCGGCGGAGGAGGCCGCGGAGCTGCTGGACTTGCCCCGCTTGACCGCGGTGGCGACGATGCCGGTGCCCAGAGCCTTGGTCAGCACCAGCCGGTCGCCGGGCTGCCCGGCCCCGTTGGTCCAGACCCGATCGGGGTGCACCGTGCCGCTGACCGAGAGACCGTACTTCAGCTCCGTGTCGGCGATGCTGTGGCCGCCCACCAGGCAGGCCCCCGCCTCGTGGACCTTGTCCAGCCCACCACGCAGCACCTCGTGCAGCACGGCGATCTCCATCGTCCCGTTGGGAAAGCAGACGATGTTCATCGCACAGATCGGCCGGCCGCCCATGGCGTAGACGTCGCTCAGGGCGTTGGCCGCGGCGATCTGGCCGAAGCGATATGGATCGTCGACGATGGGGGTGAAGAAATCGATCGTCTGGACCAGGGCGCACTCGTCCGTCAGCCGGTAGACGCCGGCGTCGTCGGCGCGCTCGATCCCCACCAGCAGCTCGGGGTGCTCGCCGAGCGATAGCCCACACAATGCCTGGGCCAGGTCCCCTGGCCCGAGCTTGGAGGCTCAGCCGGCGCCCTTGACCGTCTGGGTCAGCGCGATCTTGCGCAGGTCGCGTCGCTGGTTCATCCTGCGTTCCTTCCCTTCGATCCGCCCTACGAGCAGGGCGGACAGTCCTTCACGGTTGCCGGCTGGGATGCGCTCACCGGGCGGGTCGTCGCCTCGCTCGTCGCCTGGGTCGCCGCGGGCGGAGGCCGGTTGTACTGCCGGCCGTCGAGCCGTGGACGCCGGGGCGGACGGGCGGGACCGCCGGCCGGTGCTCGCCGACCAAGGTCCGCCGAGACCTCGACCACCGCGGCAAAGAGGATCCGCAGCCCCTCGCGAACGTTCTTCACCGAGACCCGCTCCTTCGGCGCGTGCATCGTCTCGGCCTCGGCCTTGGTCACTTCGAAGGGCACCAGGCCGTAGGCCCGGGTGCCGAGCTTGCGGGCGTACATCGAGTCGGTGAAGCCGATCGAGACCACGGGCCCGGCCGCGGCGTCGGTGCGCTGGCCCACCGCGTGGCGGGCCAGGGCGCGGTAGAACGGATCGTCCCAGCTGCTGACCAGCGCCGGCGCTTGCTCGATCACCTCGAAGCTGACCCGCTTTCGGTCGCCCACCAGCTGCCGCAGCTCGGCGAGCAACCGCTGGGGGTCGGTGCCCGGCAGCAGGCGACAGTCGATGGTTGCGGTGGCGCGGGTGGTCACGACGTTCGGCTGCTTGGCGCCGGTGCTGATGCCGGTGACGTTGACGGTGTCGATCAGCGCCGCGCGGGTACCCGGGGTCTTCATCAGCCGGCCGGTGACCAGCGCGCGGACCAGCGCCGGACGCCGGAGCACGAAGCCGCTCAGGCCGCCCCGGCTGGTGCCGATCTGCGCCAAGAGCTCGAGCAGGGCCGGGTGATAGCGCGCCCGTGGTCGCCGCCGCTCGAGCCGCCGGATCGCCCGCAGTAGCAGCCGCGGGGTGTGGTCCGGGTACGGCGTGGAGCCGTGGCCACCGCGACCGCGCACCACCATCCGCAGCCAGAGCACGCCCTTCTCGGCCACCGAGACGGCGTAGACCGTGTGGTCCGCAAACAGCGCGCCACGCACGCCGATCCCCCCCTCGTTGACCATCTGGGAGCAGCGGATCTCGCCCCAGCGCTGGTCGACGATCTGGCGCATGCCCCCAGCGCCGACCTCCTCGTCGGCCACAGCGAGCAAGATCACATCGCGGGTCAGCGGCACCTCGAGGCGCTTGAGCCAGATCAGGGTCATCAGCTCGATCACCCCCATGCCCTTCATGTCGAGGGCACCGCGGCCCCAGATCTGCCCCTGGTCGTCGATGGTGCCCGACAGCGGCCCCCGACCCGCCGGCCAGGCGCCGGGATCGGCGCTGGCGACGTCGATGTGCGACAGCAGGCAGAGCGGCTTCTGCTTGCCCTGGCCGCTCAAGCGGGCGATCAGCGAGCCGCGGCCCGGCGCGAACTCGATAATCTCCGCGGCGATCCCCTCTCGCGCGAGCACCGCGGCGAGGTAGCGCGCGCCGCGGGTCTCGTTGCCTGGTGGGTTGATCGTGTCGACCTGGAGGTAGCCGGCGAGCAGCTGCGCCGCCTCGTCGCCGGCCGCCTTCCAGTCCACCGCCGTGTTCCAGCCGGCGAGGTCCGGGCCGCGGCCGAGCTGCTTGATCGGGTGGGCACAGGCGCAGGCGAGGCCGACGAAGACGATCAAGAAGGCTTTGGCGGGCTTCATCGACCGTAAAGGATATCAACTCAATCAGGATCAGCAATCACTGTCGGCGGGCGCCGGTTGTCTACGATCCGTGGGGAGATATACTGCTCCGCGAGCGATGATCAAGCGAGCCAGCCGCAGCACTCGACGCCTCGTCGCGACCTCGCTGGCCGCGCTCGCGCCTGCCGCGTTCGCCACCCTCTGCTGGGCGGCGGCCGGCTGCCGGTGCCCAGCGAAGAAGCCACCGCTCGACCTCGCGGGGGTCGACCGCAGCGATGGCCGGATCCCCGAGCTCGTCGCGCCGCGGGCGAGGGGGGTGATCAAGATCGACGGCCGCCTCGATGAGCCCGCCTGGAGACAGGCCGGCGACACCGGCCCGTTCGTCCACCCGGCCGATGGCAAGCCGCGCCCGGAGTCGCCGGTCAACGCCTCCGCCCGCCTGACCTGGGACGAGCAGCGACTCTACTGCGGCTTCGTCGTCCACGACCGGGCGCCGAGCTCGCCCTTCGCCCGCGACGACACCGACCCGCACCTGTGGGAGCAATCCTCGGCGGTGGAGCTGATGATCCAGCCGGGCGACCCGGGCGACAACCGCCACTACTACGAGGTGCAGGTCGACACCGCCGGGGCGGTCTGGGACACCCGCTTCGACGACTACAACCGGCCGATCACCGGCCAGCCGGGCCGGCGCCGCTTCGGCCACCAGCGGTGGCAGAGCGGCATCGAGCGCGCCGTGGTGGTCGATCGAGCCGCCGGGCGCTACACCCTCGAGCTGGCGATCCCCTGGCGGGCCTTCGCGCCGCCCGCCGACCGCGAGGTCGCCGTGCCGCCGAAGGTCGGCGACCGCTGGCGGATCAACCTCTACAGCTTCCGCGATGGCCAGCGCGAGTCCCTCGCCTGGTCACCGACCCTCCGCCAGGGCAACTTCCACCGCGCGTCGCGCTTCGGGCGCGTGGTCTTCAGCGGGGGAAAGAGCGAACGATGAGCCCAGAGAAGAAACGCAACCTGCTCGACAAGGGCGCGATCCTCCAGCGCGACGGTCAGACCTACGCGCTGACCCCGCGGATCCCCTGCGGCTTGATCACCGACTTCGACCTGCTGCGCAGGATCGCTGACGCAGCGGAGAAACACGGCGCGGACCTGATCAAGATCACCTCGGCCCAGCGGCTGGCGGTGATCGGCATCGCCGAGGAGGAGATCGACGGGTTCTGGGCCGACCTCGGCCTCGACGCCGGCATCGCCTTCGGGCTCTGCATCCGCGGGATCAAGGCCTGCCCGGGTACCAGCTGCTGCCGCCTGGGCAAGCAGCCTTCGCTCGAGATCGGCATCAAGCTCGAGGAACGCTTCAACAACCTCCCGGTGCCAAACAAGATGAAGATCGCCGTCTCCGGCTGCCCGATGGACTGCGCCGAGGCCCAGGTCCGCGACATCGGCCTCGTCGGCACCCGCAAGGGCTTCAAGGTGCTGGTCGGCGGCCAGGTCGGCGTCCGGCCCCGGATCGGCGAGCTGCTCGCCGAGGACGTCTCCCCCGAGGAGGTGGAGCCGCTGGTCGCGCGGATCGTCGAGCGCTACCGCGCGATGGGGGTCAAGAAGCGCCTCGGCCCGGCCCTCGACGCCGCCGGCGGCCTCGAGGCCTTCCGCGCCCAGATCCTCGACGAGTCCTGATCACCTCAGTCCGCCTTGACCTTGGTCACCAGCACCTCGACGATCAGATCGCACTTGTCCAGGCCGACGTCCTCCATCGGGATCCGCGCGGTGTCACCGTGCCGCACCCCAGGAGGCGCGGCCACGTCGACCATCCGGTCCTCGGTGACACGCCCCGCCCCCCGACAGATCTTGCAGGCGCGCCGGGCATCGGCCTCTGGCTGATCGCCACAGGTCGGGCAGCAACAAACCACGGGGATGTGCACCGGAAAGAGGCCACCGCGACGCGCCTCGTGGGCCATCAGTCGCAGCTCGACGAAGAGGTCCTTGCCCGCGGGGCGCGCCCGCTGGCGACGGGAGCCGACCTCGGGCACGAAGCCGCCGAAGAACCGGTCGATGTCCGAGTCGCCGCGCTCGGGTACCAGCG
>JAUVBO010000711.1 GCA_030591195.1 Pseudomonadota bacterium | reverse complement strand
GAGCCGCTGAAGCGGGCTAAGTACCGCAACGTCGTGCTCCGCGGCGAGGCCTACGGCGTGCGCAAGGAGCTGGCCGACGACGCGAACCTGCAGGCGATCGGGCTCTACCAGTCGGCCCAGATGAAGCTCTCGCGCCGCTTCGAGGTCGGCCTGCGGTTCGACTGGACGGTGCCCTTTGCCGAGGGCAACCAGGGCCAGCAGATCCAGGCCTGGCAACCCTACGTCACCTGGTGGCAGAGCCCGTGGGTCCGGCTGCGCCTGCACTACGTCTACTCGTCGAGCGACGTGCGGCCGGATGCGTACCGACACGACCACCGGGTGATCCTGCAGGGCACCTTCGCCGCAGGTCCGCACAAGCACGAACGCTATTAAACAAGAAACAAGAAAGATCGAAATAAGGAGTTGACGTGAACAGAACCAAGCCGAAACACGGCATCGCTCACCGCTCGGCTCGCCCGACCCTGATCGGGCTGCTGACGCTGCTTGCCGTCGGTCTCGCCGCGGGATCCGCGGCGGCCAAGAGAAAACTCAAGATCGTGGCCACCATCCCTACCTACGGCGCCATCGCCGAGATCATCGTCGGCGACCGCGGCGAGGTGCGCTCGCTGGCCAAGGGCTACGAGGATCCCCACTTCGTCCGCCCCAAGCCCAGCCTGGCCCTCGCCCTGCAGCGCGCTGACCTGCTCGTGTCCACCGGACTGGATCTGGAGCTGTGGCTGCCGTCGCTGATGGACAAGGCCAACAACCAGCGCATCCGCTCGGGGCAACCGGGGTTCGTCTCGGCCAGCGACGGGATCCAGCTGCTGGACAAGCCGTCGATCGTCACGCGCAATGAGGGCGGGGTTCATATCTACGGCAACCCGCACATCTACAACGGCCCGCTCAACGGCAAGATCATCGCGCGCAACATCACGGTCGGCCTGAAGAAGGTCGATCCGGCCGGCGCGGCCACCTACGAGGCCAACTACCGCCGGTTCATCGCGGAGCTGAATCGCCGCCTCTTCGGCGAGAAGCTGCTCAAGATCCTCGGCCCGGTGACGCTGACCAAGCTGACCCTCTCCGACAAGCTGATCCCCTTCCTGCAGCGCCGCAGCTACCGCGGCAAGAAGCTGGTCGACTCCCTCGGCGGCTGGTTGAAACGCGCCGCGCCGCTGCGCGGCAAGAAGATCGTCGCCTACCACAAGAACTGGAGCTACTTCGTCCAGGTCTTCGGCCTGGAGATCGTCGACTTCATCGAGCCCAAGCCCGGCATCCCTCCATCGCCGGGGCACGTGACCCGGGTGATCAACAAGATGAAGAAACAAGGGGTCAAGGTGGTGCTGGCGGGCAATTATTACGACAGCGCCAAGGTCAAGGCCATCGCGAGCAAGGTGGGCGCCAGGGCGGTGATCGTTGGCCTCGCCGTGGGGGGCGAGCCCGAGATCAAGGACTTCTTCACCCAGTTCGACGTGGTGCTCGACCGGCTGCTCGCCGCCTTCGGCCGCGGCGGAGTCTGAGATGGACTCCAGCGCCCTTTCGATCATGGTGCCCGCCTTTGCCGAGTGCCTCGTCCTGGTGGGCATCCACTCCTACCTCGGCCTGCACGTGATCAAGCGCAAGGTCATCTTCGTCGACCTCGCGCTGGCCCAGATCGCAGCGCTGGGTGCCACCGTGGGCTTCCTCTTCGGCATGGATCCCACCTCCAGAGCGGCCTTCTTCTTCTCGATGATCTTCACCTTCGTCGGTGCAGGCGTCTTCGCCCTGACCCGGCTGCGCAGCGACCGCGTACCCCAGGAGGCGGTGATTGGGCTGGTCTACGCCCTGGCCGCGGCGGTGGCGATCCTGGTGATCGACAAGTCCCCCCACGGCGCCGAGCACATCAAGGACCTGCTGACCGGGACCATCCTCTGGGTCAAGTGGTCGGAGATCTTCACCTCGGGCGGGGCCTACTTCCTGGTCGGCGTCTTCCACTACGTGCTGCGCCACCGCTTCATCCGCATCTCCGAGGATCCGGAGGGTGCCTTCCGCGAGGGGATCTGGGTCCGCCTGTGGGACTTTCTGTTCTACCTCTCCTTCGGCTTCGTGATCACCTTCTCGGTGCGCACCGCCGGCGTGCTGCTGGTCTTCGTCTTCCTGGTGGCGCCGGCGATCTCGGCGGTGCTGGTCAGCGATCGCTGGCGAACCCAGCTGATCATCGGCTGGGCCATGGGAACCGGCGTGTCCGTGGCGGCCCTCTACCTGTCCTACGTGCTCGACCTGCCCTCGGGCCCGACCGTGGTGGCCTGCTACGGCCTGGTGCTGCTCGTGCTGGCCCTCGTGGTCTACTGGGTCCGGGCACCGGGCGGCGATCGGGCCGGCCTCCGGCTCGGCCTGGGCATCGGGGGCGCGGTGGTGCTCGCGACCGCGGTTTGGGCCCTGGGGACGGCGCTCGGCAGCTCCTCGCTGGCCCGGGATCCCTCACGCCACGCGGCAGGTCACGCCCACGCGGCAGGTCACGCCCACGGGCCCGGTCACGCCCACGGGAGCGCCGCGGACCAGGACCCCGCGGCACGCGTCAAGCAGCTGGACCAGCGCGTGCGCGCCAGACACCAGGGCTGGAGGCGCGAGCTGGTGGCGGCGGTGCTCGATCCAGCGCTGCCGCTGCTGTTCAAGGAGGAGGCGCTCGAGTTGCTGCGCCAGAGCGCCGGCCAGCGCTTCGGCTACGACCCCGAAGCAGCCGACAACGCGGCGGCAGCGGCCAAGATGCGCGCCTGGGCCCGACGAGACCGCTGACATCCAATCAGGCTACTTGCAGTCGAGCTCGAGGCGAACCTGCTTGACCCGACCGCGCTCGACGCTGACCAGGCGGGTAAGCGGCTGGCAGCCGTGCTGGCTCGCCGTCAGCCGGACCTGTCCCGGCGCCGGCAGCTTGTCGATCGCGCGTATCGAACCGGTCTGCAACCGCCGCGTGCCGTCGACGCGCAGCTCGGCGGTGGCTGGCTCGAGCTCGACCAGCAGGCCGCCCGTGGCCGCATCGCCGGTCAACCGGAAGACGAGGTATGAGCCACCAGCTCCGAGGACCGCCGCTAGCAAGCCGACCACCAGCGCCACCATCACGGCGCGGGCTCGCCGCCGCCCCGTGACGAGCGGAGGCGGCATGCTCTCGACCTGCATCGTCGACTCGTCGGCGAAGGGCTCCTGGACCAGCTCTTCGTCCTCGGTGGAGCCGGTCGAGCCCTGAGGCAGAGTCTCGAGGTGAGCGATCGAGATCCGCGGCACGTCCTTGTGCCGGGGCGGGACCGCCTCCACGGGCTGATCGCGCCGGAACTGCATCGTCCGCACCCCATCGAGCGAGGGCGTCGAGTCCGCTCCGACCCTCTGAAGAGGAGGTGGTGGAGGAGGTGGAGGAGGTGCTGCCGATGCGCTGGGCGGGGGCGGCGCTGGCGGCGGCCGCCGATGGGCGGTCACCGTCTCCTGCTCGTC
>JAUVBO010000200.1 GCA_030591195.1 Pseudomonadota bacterium | reverse complement strand
GGCACGGTGATCGCCAACCAGGCGCGGATCACCAGCCCCGACCTGCCCCAGCCGACCCTGACCGACGACCCGACGACCCCGACGCCTGACGACCCGACGCTGATCACCGTCGTCGCGGCGCCCGAGCTCTCCACCTCGACCAAGACCGTGGTCGACGACAACGGCGGCGACGCCGTGCCCGGCGACCTGCTGACCTACACGGTGACGGTCAAGAACAGCGGCGACGCGGTGGCCAGCAACGTGATCGTCACCGACGTCGTCTCCCCGGATCTCGACCAGATCACCCCGCTCGACGGCGGGCTCTACGACCCGGCGACCCGGACGATCACCTGGACCCTCGCCGCCCCGGTGGGCCTGACACCGGCCGGTGACGTGCGCTTACGCTTCCGCGCGCGGATCGTCTCGCCGCTGACCAACGGCAAGGTGATCGCCAACCAGGCCCTGGTCACCGCGGCGGACAGCTCCACCGTGCCCACCGACGACCCGACCACGCCCGCCCCCGACGACCCGACGCGGATCACGGTGGTCAGCGCCCCGGACCTCGGCGGGCTGGTCAAGCGCGTCGAGGGCACCCTGCCAGGCCAGCGAGCCCGGCCGGGCATGACCCTGACCTACTTCATCGAGGCCAGCAACAGCGGCACCGACCTGGTCAGGGACGTCAAGGTCACCGACCGCGTCGACCCGCGGCTGACCGACGTGCTGCCGCTGGCCGGCGGCAGCTACGACTCGGTCTCGCGCACGATCACCTGGACCATCCCGGCGATCACCGTCGGCCAGACGGTGACCATCGGCTTCAGCGCGAAGGTCGGGACGGCGGTCGCCGACGGCACGAACATCGACAACCAGGCCTTCGCCGAGACCCCGGCCGACCCGACCCCGGTGCCATCGAACGACCCGTCGACGCCTCAGGACGACGACCCCACCCGGGTGAGGATCGAGTCCAGCGTCGACCTCGAGCGCTTCGACAAGGCGGTGGTCGACGACAACGGCGGCGACGCGGTCCCTGGCGACACCCTGACCTACACCCTGACGCTCCGCAACAACGGCACCGCCGCGGCGTTCAACGTCGAGGTCGCTGACCCCCTGCCGGCCGAGCTCGACCTGGTCAGCATCGGCCAGGGCGGCGTCTACAACCCGGCGACGCGGACGATCAACTGGAACCGCAACACCACCCCGGCGCTGGCTCAGGTCGAGCCCGCCCAGAGTGGATCATCGTCGCCCGACCCGGTGACGCTGAGCTTCGTCGCCCGGATCCGGGTGCCGACCAACAACGGCGCCGCGATCAGCAACCAGGCCTCCGTGCGGGCCGACGACCAGGGCGCCGAGCCGTCCAACGACCCGGCGACGCCGGACGTCAACGACGACCCCACGGTGCTGCGAGTGGTCTCGATCCCCGAGCTCGACCAGTCGACGAAGGAGGTTCGCGACCTCAACGGGGCTCAGGTGCGGCCGGGCGATCAGCTCGAGTACACCCTGCGGCTGCGCAACACCGGCTCGGGCGACGCCACCGGCGTGGTGCTGCTCGACGCGATCCCGGCCTACACCGACTACGTCGCCGGCTCGACCTTGCTCAACGGCGCACCGGTGCCCGACGGGGCCGGCGGCTCGGCGCTCGGCGCCGGGATCGCGATCAACAGCCCCGGCCGGCCCCAGGGGCTGGTCACCGTCGGCGACGCCGAGGCCGCGGTGGTCCGCTTCCGGGTCCGAGTCCGGACCGACACGGCGGAGCGGACGATCATCAGCAACCAGGGGATGATCCGCAGCGACGAGCTGCCGCTGGCCGTCACCGACGACCCGGGGACCGCCCAGCACGGCGACCCGACCCAGGTCGTGGTCGGCGCCGGCCCGAACCTGAACAACACGATCAAGACCTACCTGCCCAAGCCCCTCAACAGCAGCGACGATCGCTTCGACGTCGGCGACGGCGTGCGCTACCGGATCGAGATCCCGAACAACGGCACCGCGCCGGCCACGGCGGTGGTCTTCACCGACACCCTCGACGCCGACGAGCGCTCGATCTACATCGCCGGCTCGTTGACCCTCGGCGGCCGCACCCTGACCGACGGCCCCGACAGCGATCAAGGCCAGGCCTCGGGACGCTTGATCCGGGTCGCCATCGGGCGCCTCGAGCCGGGGCAGACAGCGGTGCTCACCTACGACGTGCGGATCGTCGCCGGGCCCCAGCTGGTCAACCAGGGGATCGTGCGATCGCTCGAGCTTCAGCCCGAGCCCACCGACGCCGACGCCAACGAGCTCAACGGCGACACGCCGACGGTGGTACCGGTGGGCGCCGGCGAGCGACGGATCCGCGGCGACAAGAGCGTGCTCGACGTCAACGGCGGCTTCGTCGAGCCGGGCGACGAGCTGCTCTACACGATCACCGTCTTCAACGACGGCAACCGCGAGGAGCAGGTCGACATCTCGGACCAGATCCCCGCGAGCAGCCGCTACGTCGGCTCGAGCCCGCTGACCCCGCCCGGCAGCTCCACCGCCTTCGACGAGGCGCCCGCCGGCCAGTTCCAGCGCGGTCGGTTGCGCGTCTCGAGCATTCCGGTGGCCGCCGGCAGCTCCAGCGCGGTTGTCTTCCGCGTCCGGCTCGACGGCAACCTCGAGGCCGGCTCGGCGGTCTGCAACCAGGCATCGCTCGCCGCCGGCGCCGGGATCGACCTGTTGACCACCGATCCCTCCTGCGTGCTGATCGGCGCCCCGGCTGGGACCGCCAGCCTCGCCGGCGTGGTCTTCCGCGACATCGGCGACGACGACCGGGTGCTCGGCGACGGCGACCAGCGCCTGGCGGGCTTTGAGGTCCAGGCGCTCTTCTCCGGCGACCCGAACGGCGCACCGGCGGCCACCTCGTTGACCGACGAGCAGGGGCGCTACTCGCTCAGCGCCCTGCCGCCCGGGCCGTACACCCTGCGGGTGATGAACCACAGCGGGGTGCAGATGGCCACCGCCGCGGCCCTGCCGACGTCGGCAGGACAAGCCGCCAAGCGGGACCTGCCGGTGGACCCGAGCGGCATCGTCTACGAGTCGGTCTCGGGCAAGGTCCTCGCCGGAGTGCGGGCGCTGCTCTACTACGACGAGAGCGACCCCGCCGCCGCCGCGCCCAACCAGCTGGTACCGGAGCAGCTGCTCGGACCGGGGCAGCAGGGCCAGGTCACCGACGACACCGGCTTCTACCGCTTCGACGTCCAGGCCGGGCGCCGCTATCGCCTCGAGCTCAAGCCGCTGTCGACCTCACTACAGTTCCCCTCGAGCCTGGTCCCGCCGACGCTCGGCTTCGCCGAGACCGGCGCGGACAACGAGGTCGTTGTCGACGACGTGCCCGACCCGAAGCGCGAGGGCGCCAAGCTGACCTACTACCTGCGCTTCAAGGTCGACAGCAAGAACGACGAGGTGTTCAACAACCACGTCCCGGTGGATCCGATGAGCTCGCTGATCCGTCTCGAGAAGCGCGCCGAGCGGGCCCGGGCGAGCCTCGGCGACATCGTCGGCTACACGATCACCGTCGAGAACCGCTCGACGCGCAGCTTCACCAGAGCCCAAGACCTGGTCGGCATCGAGGACCTGTTGCCGCGAGGCCTGCGGCTGCTGCGCGGCACCACCCGCCGGTTGCGGCGCCTGCGCGCCCCCGACAGCCGCTGCCGCGGCGGGGTGCTACCACGGACCGACGTCGACGGCGCCCGCGTCTGCCTCGACGCCACCGAGCCGACCACCACCTCCGGCCGGATCCTGCGCTTCGGCCCGTTCGGCCTCGGCGCCGGCGAGTCGGTACGGGTCTACTACCAGGTGGCCGTCGGACTCGACTCGAAGCTCGGCCCCCACGAAAACGTCGCGGTGCTCAAGGACGACGGCTTCGCCGTGCAGCTCTCGAACCGCGACCGGGCGAGGGTCACCGTCGAGGCCGACCCCGACCTCGACCAGGGGCTGCTGCTCGGCAAGGTCTTCTGCGACAAGGACCGCGACGGCCGGCAGGACCGGGGCGAGCGCGGCGTGGCGGGCGCCCGGGTCTACCTCGACAACGGCACCTACTCGGTGACCGACACGGCGGGCAAGTATCACCTGCGTGACATCGACCCGGGCCTGCGCCTGGTCAAGATCGACGTCAACACCCTGCGACCGGGCAGCGCCCTGACCACCGACGCCTCGCGAGTGGTCCACTTCACCCGCGGCCTGCCGGCGAAGATCAACTTCGGCGTCCGTTGCCGCGAGAACTGGATCAAGGTCCAGCAGCTGAAGCGGGCGGCCAAGGACCAGCGGAAGAAGAAGCCCCTCGTGGTGCCGGCGATCAGCCTCGCTGGTGATGCCCAGGCGCTGACGCTCTCGGCCGAGAGCCGCCCCCAGCGACTGCTGCTCGCCGACCTCGCCGTGCGGGCCCTCGCGCCCACCCGGGAGCGGCGGGCCGAGGCCGCCGCGAAGCGTGCCGCCGCGAGGCGGGTCGCTGGCAAGCGGATCTCCGAGACCTGGGATCGCGAGCTACCGCCGACCCTGCCCCGGCGCAGCGGGCTGCTGTTCGAGCTCGCCGCGCCGACGGCGAGCCCGGTGCGCGGCTGGCACCTGACCGTCTGGCAAGTCGGGCTCGACGGACAGCGCCAGGTGGTTCGCCGCTTCTCCGGCGCCGGACGGCCACCGGCGCAGATCGGCTGGAACGGCAAGCTCGGCGGCAAGAGGCTGCTCGCCGCGCACGGTCTCTACGAGGCCCAGCTCGAGCTGGTCGGCCTGCGAGCCGGCGCGCGGTCGCCCCGGCGACGGTTCGCGCTCGGCGGTGCCGCGGCGGTCAAGCACCCCACCGGGACACCCTCGGCCACCGTGGACGGCACGCGCCTCGCGCTCGACGCCGACCACCGCTTCGCCACCACCGTTGGTCAGCTCGACGAGCGGCCGCTGATCGTCCGCCTCGACCGCGGCGACGGCAAGAGCAGCTGGGCCGCCCTCGGCGCCGACGTCAGTCCGGACCTCGAGCCGCCCCAGGGGATCCCCGTCGAGGGCAACCTGCAGAGCGCCTCCCTGCGGGTCGCCGGGCGGGAGATCGACACCTCGCTGCTGCGGATCTCGTTGCTTCGCGAGGGTGCCAAGGACAAGCCGGCCAGCCCCGGACCGCTGCCGCCCCTCGACCGGCGGGGAAATCTGCGCCGCGCGGTGGCGCTGACGCCGGTCTTCTCCACCGGCCTGGTCCAGCGCTGGACGGTCCGCATCGCGAGCCAGCAGGGGGGCGCCCCGCTACGGACGATCAGCGGCCTGGCGCCGGTGCCAAGGCGCATCCTCTGGGATGGCACTGACGACGCCGGCGTGGCGATCGTGCAGCCTGGCACGACCTACCTCGCCCGGCTGATCCTCGACGACGGTCGGGGAAACCTCGGCCAGTCGGCCCCCCTGCTGCTGCGCTCGCCCGGCCGGGCGGGCCGCGCCCGGCGCCCCCGCGGCCCGATCGCCCGACTGTCGGCCAAGACCACCGCGGCGACGTCATCGGTCCGGATCGACGGCGTGCGGATCCCGAGCGGACAGGACGGCGCCTTCCGCGTCCGGACCAAGATCCGGCCCGGCTCGGCGATGCTGATCGACCTCCGCGATGCAGACGGCCGACGGGCCCTGCTGTTGGTGCCGACCAAGCCCCCGCGGCCGAAGAAAGACAAGCCCCGCAAGAGGCAGCCCACCTCGGGTGGTCCGACGTCGGTGACCTCGCTCCGCGTGGCGGGTGCGCGGGCTCCGACGGAGGGCGCGAGCCAGCAGCGCACCTTCGACCTGCGGATGCGTGGCGGCGCCTCGCTGCGGCTCCGGCTGGCCCGGGCCCCGGCAAGCCGGCCGGCCAAGGGCGTGCCCGCGGCGACCCAGCCGGCCAAGGGCGTGCCCGCGGCGACCCAGCCGGCCAAGGACGCACCCTTCGGCGCCGACGTGCTGCGCAGGGCGTTCAAGCGAGCGACGAGCAGCAGCCAGCGGGAGGCGACGCGCCAGCCGAGCGGCGACCAGCAGCGCGCCGGCCAGCAACCGGTGGTGCGAAAGATCGCCGCGGCCCAGCTCGAGGTCGACCTGCCGCCCCGGGGCGCGGTGCTCAAGTCCCACCACCTGGTCCTGCGCGGCCGCAGCCACCCGCACAACCGGGTGTCGATCAACGGAGCACGCGTCGAGCTGCGGCCCGACGGGAGCTTC
>JAUVBO010000396.1 GCA_030591195.1 Pseudomonadota bacterium | reverse complement strand
GCTTGGCGCACTGATCGCCGAGGCACTCGAAGCCGTCGACGCAGTCGTCGTTCGAGCCGCACTGGTCCCGGCAGCCGCTGCCGTCGGCGGTGCAGGCGTAGCCGCCGCAGTTGAGCGGCTCGTCGTCGGTGCAGCCGCCCTGGGCGTCGCAGACCTGGGGGGTGGTGAAGGTCTCGCTGACGGTGGCCTCGCAGCGCGGGGTGCCGCAGCTGGTCTCGTCGCCCGGGAAGGCGCAGGACCCCTGGCCGTCGCAGGCACCCTTGCAGTCGCCGTCGCCCCGGTCGCAGGCGCCGCGCGGGTCGTCGCCCTGGCCGACGGTCTCGCACCTGCCCGCCTTGCCAGCGACGGCGCAGCTGACGCAGGAGCCCTCGCAGGCGCTGTCGCAGCAGACGTCGTCGACGCAGTTGCCGCTGGTGCACTCGCTACCCAGGCTGCAGCCCTCGCCGTCTTCGAGGTCGGTGCGCAGGTCGAGCGGCCCGCCATCGCCCGGTCCGCTGTCGCCGTCGGGCGCTGGTCCGACCGGCGCCTCGCAGTGGCGGGTGGTCGGGTTGCAGCGCGTCCGCTCCGCCTGCCCCTCGTTCATCCGCCGCGAGCCGTCCTGGCAGTCGGCGTCGGTCTGGCAGCCGGCGTAGCAGTAGCTCTGGCGCGGGTGGCAGTAGAGCTTGGTGCTCGCCGACGTCTCGCCGTCGCCGTCGTCGCCGTCGGTGTAGATCCCGTCGGCCACCTTCTGCACGCACTGCTCGTCGCTCTCGCAGTGCTTCGGGTTGTCCTCTGCGCAGCCCGCGAGGGGCAGCGCGGCGAGCAGCAGCGCGGCGGTCGCGAGGAGGGCGATCTTGCGGGACAACCGGTCGGTCGCTAGGCGTTCGCGGGACATGGGTCGATTCTCTTCCCTCTCCACGGCTCTCTTCCCGCTCCACGGCGGGTGCTGGGTCCGCTCGATCGGTACCGGAGGATTCTTCGCACATGCCGGATTCCACGGCAACAACCCGCTGGTCGCGGAATCGGCCCCGCTCGGCCCTCAACCGCTTTCTCCTCGGCCGTGAAGTCAGACAGATCGAGAGGTCGGGCCAACCTGCCACGACCTGGCCGATTCGCCGGCCACATCTTGTGCGCCACGCTAACCGTCGCGCAGGGGCCGAACATTTCGGAACTCGGGGCTGTGCGCCACGCTAACCGTCGCGCAGGAGCCGAACATCTCGGAACTGGGGGCTGTGCGCCACGCTAACCGTCGCGCAGGGGCCGAACATCTCGGAACTCGGGGCTGTGCGCCACGCTAACCGTCGCGCAGGGGCCGAACATCTCCGGCCACGTCTTCAGACGCGACAGACGAGTTGCCCGCCGAGCGCTTGATGTTCGGCACCGACTGGCCGTTCTATCCGGAGGCGCCGACGCTGGCCAAGGTGCTGATGCTGACCCGGGGCGATCGCGGCCTCCGCGACCAGCTGCTGCAGCACAGCGCCGAGGCCTTCCTCGCCGGCTAGCCAAACCCGCCCCGATCTGTCAAACCTGCGGGGATGGAGCGATCCACGAGACAGGCCTCGCGTTCGACCGTCGCGCCGCTGCTGCTCGCGCTCGCGCTCGCGGGCTGCAGCGACGCCTCGACCCGCGCCGATGGGGCCGGTCCGCCGGTTGACGCCGGCGTCGATGGCCAGCCGGGCGACGGCGGTGACGCCGACAGCAGCGACGGCGGCGCGAGCGACGCCGAGGTCTTTCCCGACGGCCCCGACGTGCCCCTCGCCGGCGAGATCGAGCCCGGCGTCTGGCGCGAGCTGGTGACCATCGACGCGCCGGCACCACCGAAAAACCCGGTCAACGGCGCGGCCACGCCGGCCGAGCTGAACCAGGCCCGCTTCCTCCGCTACCGCGCCGCCGAGCAGCCGGGGCCGGTGCGTGCGGTGCTGGTCTGCATGCCCGGGATGCCCGCCGGCGCCATGGCCTACGACCAGCTCGCGCGCCGGCTGATCAAGCTCTCGGGGGGCACCGTCGAGCTGTGGGCGATCGACCGCCGCGCCAACCTGCTCGAGGACCTGACCGGGATGCAGGCCGCCGAGCGGGCCCGGGATCCCGACCTCGCCTGGCGCTACTACGACGAGGGCCTCGAGCTCCACGGCCGTCGCTACGACCACGGCCCACGGGACCTGGACTACATGTCCGAGTGGGGGCTGGCCACGGCGGTGGCCGACCTGCGCGCGGTGCTCGCGTTGATCCCTGCCGACCAGCGCCGGGACCACCTGGTGCTGGTCGGCCACTCCTTCGGCGCTGCGGTAGTTCAGGCCTATGCGGCCTGGGAGCTCGAGGGCGGCGCGTCGTCGGCGGCAGCCGAGCTCGCCGGGCTGGTGCTGCTCGACGGTGGGCTGCAGCTCTACCAGCCGATCACCGAGCAGACCTACCTCGGCGCCAAGGACGGCCTGCAGGCCCTGCGCGCGGGCAAGATCAACCCCTACCTGGACTACTTCGGCTTCGGCGCCGAGGTCTTCATGACCGTCGAGCTGGTGGCGATGGCGGCCCACCTCGCGCCCGATCAGCTGGTCAGCAACCGCCACACCGACAAGCTCGCGGCGCTGCTCTTTCTGCAGTCGCCGCCACCGCTGACCGCCGCGGCGATGGTCGGCTTCGCTATCGACGACGCCTCGTCGCCGATGCCCGGGATGCGCGCCGGCTGCGGCGCGGCCGACGGCCCGCTCGAGGAGTTCACCTCGCCGCTCACCGGCGAGACTCGCGTGCGCCCGGCCGATCCAACGCACACCTACGGCTGGCTCGATCACGATCAGGTCGACCCGGCCGAGAAGACCCCGATCGCCGTGCTCGCCCGGGTGGCCCACGAGGGGCCGACCAATCGGGTCGAGTGGTACATGCCCGTCCGCCTGCGCCTCGATGCCTACGCCGTCAGCGCCCTCGACGTCGGCGGTCCGGGCAGCGGCGACTGGCGTCGTGATCATCGCCTGCTCGCCAGCCGCGTCGGCGAGATGGACGCGCCGGTGCTGGCAGTGCTCGCGGGTCGCGGCCTGGTCACCAGCGCGGCGGCCTTCGCCGCCTACCTGCAGCAGATCGCGCCCAAGGTGGGCCAGGGGCGGCCGCGGGCCGGCGCCGATCGGGATCCGGCCGGGCCCCTCGACCAGAGCGGCTTCGCCGTGCTCGACCTGGTCGACCACGCCCACGACGACGTCGTCCACGCTGGCGGCGCCACGGGCGACCAGGAGGTCTACCAACCCGTGCTCGACTGGGCGCTGTCCAACGTCAGCGCGACGGACACGATCGTCATCAGCCGCTGAGCCGATGAATCGACCGTGGGCGCGGTCGGGGGAGATCTTTTTTAGACCGCCCGGTGGCCCTCGCGCGTCTCTTGCTTCAACGACGCAGGAGGCCGCCAATGAAACGCTCGCTCTTGACCCTCGCCATCTCCCTCGCCCTGACGACCCCGGCCCTCGCCGCGGATCAGCCCGGAAACAATAGACAACCAGCCACGGGCCAGGATCAGGCGCGCGGCCAGCGACCCCACAAGCGGAGCGTACGCCGGGTGGATCTGGTGATCGCCCTCGATACCAGCGGCAGCATGCAGGGGCTGATCAACGCCGCGCGGCAGAAGCTCTGGGACATCGTCAACGAGATCGCCAGGGCCAAGCCGACGCCGGTGCTTCGCGTGGGGCTGGTGACCTACGGCTCCCAGGGCAGCGAGCAGGACGGCTACGTCAGGGTGCGCAGCGACCTGACCACCAACCTCGATGCGATCTACGGCAAGCTCTTCGAGCTGAGCACCTCGGGCGGGACCGAGTACGTCGGCCGCGCCGTGCACCGCGCGACCCGCGAGCTGTCCTGGGACCGCAGCCGCCGGACGCTGAAGCAGATCTTCATCGCCGGCAACGAGTCGGCCGACCAGGATCGCGCCGTGCGATCGTCGCTGGCCGCTCGGGCGGCCCGCAAGCGCGGGATCTTCGTCAACGCGATCTACTGCGGCGCCAAGCGCTCGGGCGACGTGCCGAGCTGGCGCGCCGTGGCCACCAGCGGCGGTGGGATCTTCGCCTCGATCGACCACAACCGCGGCACGGTCAACATCGCCACCCCGTACGACGCCAAGCTCAAGGCCCTCTCTGCCCGGCTCAATCGGACCTACGTCGGCTACGGCGCCCGCGGTCGGGCACGGAGCGCGATGCAGGCCAAGCAGGACCGCAACGCCGCCAGCGTGCACTCGTCGGTGGCGGCTTCCCGGGCCAAGGCCAAGGCCTCGGCGGTCTACCGCAACGACGACTGGGACCTAGTCGACGCTCGCAAGGGCGGCAAGCTCGGGGAGATCCGGCGCCGCGGCGCCCTGCCGGCCAAGCTGCGCAAGCTGAGCAAGAAGCAGCTCAAGGGCTACCTCGACCAGCTCGAGCGGGAGCGCAAGCAGCTGCGTCAGCGGATCAACGCGGTGTCGAGCAAGCGCCGGGCCTACGTCGCCGGCGAGATGAAGAAGCGAGGCACCCGCACCGACCAAGCCTTCGACGAGGCGCTCAAGCGCGGTATCCGGGTCCAGGCCAAGAAAATGGGCTTCCGGATGTAGCGGCCGCCGCGTCGCCCCGCTCGTCCGCCGCGTGCCAACCCGCCAACGCTGGTTTCCTCTCTCCCAAGTAATTGCTGTCCTGGCGGCAAGAATTGTTCTATTTTTTGCGTCCGCTCTCTCTGGTATGGTTGCGGGCTTTTTGAACTAGCCAAAAGATTCTCGTCAGATGGATATCATCTGTCCCCAATGTAGCACCGAGTACGAGTTCGAGGACGACAAGGTCACCGAGTCGGGCGTGACGGT
>JAUVBO010000532.1 GCA_030591195.1 Pseudomonadota bacterium | reverse complement strand
GGGTCAGCGGCGTGGTCGCGCTGGTCGGCTGCGCGCTGGTCTTCTGGCTGATGTTTGGCGCCCTGCGCTTGCTGCCGCTGACCGTCGGGCTCGGCGCGCTGGCGGTGGTGCTGACCCTCGCGGTGGCGAGCTTGACCGTTGGTGGGCTCAACGCGCTGTCGCTGTCGTTCGCCGTGATCTGCATCGGCCTCGGCGTCGACGCCGCGATCCACGTGCTCGGTCGGGTGCGCCAGCGCAACGACCCGGCCGTCGCGGACCGGGTGGTCGGCGGGCTGACGACGGTGGCACCCTCGCTGCTCGCGGCGTCGGCGACGACGCTGATCGCATTTTCCTGCTTCGCCCTGAGCGACTTCGCCGGGCTGAGACAGACCGGCCTGCTTGCCGCCTGCGGCCTCGCCATCGCGCTGCTGCTGACCCTGCTGGTCTTCCCCGCGCTGCTGGTGCGCCTCGGACCGCCCGGGCTCCGACGACGCGGTGCGCTCGACCGCGCCCTCGGCGTCCTCGGTCGCAGCATCGCCCGGCGGCCCGCGGCGCTGCTCGTCGGCGCGACGCTGCTCGCCGCCTCGGCGGCGTACTACGCCCGCGGGCTGCGGGTCGAGCCATCGCTCGATGCGGCGGTGCCCAGCTCGTTGCCGCCGGCACGGGTCGACGCGGCCATCGCCCGGGCCTTCGGCCAGGCGACACGCCGCCTGATCGTGCTCGTCCGCGCCCGCGAGCTCGAGGCCGCCCTCGAGCTGGATCAGCGCGTCGACGCCGCGCTCGACCGGCTGCGCCGCGCGGGCGCGCTCGCCTCGTACCGCAGCCTCGCGCCGCTCCTGCCCAGCAGCGAGGCCCAGCGTCAGCGCCTCGCCCGCCTGGCGACCCTCGGCCCGCGTGAGGCGCTCGCCGGTCGGATCCGCGAGGCGATGGTCCGCCACGGCATGCAGCCGGCGGCCTTCGGGCCATTCTTTGCCGCCCTCGGCAAGCCCGCGCTGATACGCGCCGAGGCGCCGCCCGCCGCCATCGCGCCGCTGGTCCGGCGGCAGCTCCAGCGCCGGGGCCGCGAGGTGCTGATCGCGACCCTGGTCCAGCCACGGCCGACCGCCGGCGCCATCGAGGCCGTGACCCGCGCGATGGCCGCCCTGAGCCCCACTCCGCGCGCTGGCGCCCACCGGGCCCTGGCTACCGTCAGCGTCACCGGCGCGCCAGTGGTCGGACCGGCGATGGCCAAGATCCTCCGGGCCGATCTGTGGCTGATCAGCGCCGTGACCCTCGGCGCGGTGTTGCTGGTGCTCGCCGCCCTGCTCCGGCGGGCCTGGCCGGTGATCGCCACCACCGCCTCGCTGGCGTTCACCGGCCTGCTCTTCTGCGGGCTGCTCGCCCTGCTCGAGCTGCGGATCGACCTCTACACGCTGATCACCGTCCCGATCGTCATCGGCTACGGCGTCGACGATCACATCTACATCGTCCGCCACGTCCTGTCCGACGGCATCGAGCCAGCGCTGGCTCATTCGGGTCGGGCGGTGGTCGCCACCACCCTCACCAGCGGCGTCGCCTTCGGCGCCCTGACGCTCTGTCAGACCGACGGCCTGCGCCACCTCGGCCTCGCCGCTGTCATCGGCCTCGGCTGCGGCCTGGTCGGCTCGCTGGTGGTCTTGCCAGCCCTGCTCTCGCTACGGCCGGCGGGGCGATGACTGGTTAGCCGGCGCCCTCGCTTCGTCGCACTCGCTCCCTCGTCGACATCGCACCAACCGGCGAACGGCGCTAGACTCAACAGGTCGTGTCTAGCGATCGAATCACCGCCTCCGTGCTCTCCCTGGTCCTGCTCGCCGCCGGCTGCAGCAACCAGCCGCCACAGCTGCAGCCGGTCGGCCCCCAGACCTTCGCCGTCGGGGTGCGCGGCCAGATTGAGTTCCGTGCGTACGACCCAGACGCCGATCCGTTGAGCTGGCGCTTCGACATCGTGGGGCTCGTCGATGAGCAGAACCGCGCCTCGTTGGCCTCGTTCAGCGCCGAGGCCGTCTTCACCTACACCCCGATCGCGTCCGACCTTGGGCAGCATCAACTGGAGGTCGTCGTCAGCGATGGCACCGCCCAGGACCTGACCTCGATCCCGATCACGGTGCGGGCAGGTGCGGCGGATGAAGGACGGCCCCGGTTCATCAAGCCCCTCGGCCCCGGGAAGCCGTTTTACGTCGATCAGAGCCCTTGCCTCGAGCTCGAGATCGTCGTCGAGGACGTCGACTCGCAGGACGTCACCATCACCCAGACGCCACCGATCCCCGGCTCGGAGATCCAAGCCCAGGCCAAGCCTCGCACGGCGCGGTTTCACTGGTGCCCGACCGAGCAGCAGAAGGTCACGACCAGGTACGTGCTCTATCTGATCGCGGACGACGGCGACAACCCGCCGGTGGTGATCAACGACGGCGACGGCTACACGCTCGCGATCGAGCGCGGTCCGTAGCGTACGCCAGAGCCTAGACGAGCGGCTTGCGGGCGACCACCACCATCCGCGGGGCGAGGTGGTCGTAGGGCTCGCCGGCGAGGCTGCCGTAGCACTCGACATCGACCAAGCCCACCGCCAGGAGCAGCGCGGACAGCTCGCTCGCGGCATAGAGCCGGTGGCTCACCATCCGCTCGAAGCGGGTGCCGTCGGGCTTGATCAGCAGCCAGCGGACATCGATCGACCGCCAGTCGGTCGACAGGATCCGCTCCTGGAGCCAGAGGGTGCCGCCGGGCAGGGTCTGCCAGTCGCGGGGGGTGAAGATCCGCGCCAGCACCTCCTTGCCCATCAGCTCCATCACCAGCGTGCCGCCCTGATCGAGGCTGGCTGCGAGGTTCTCGAGCACCCGCCGTTCCTCGGCCGGGTCGTCAAAAAAGGAAAACGAGGTGTAGAGATTGATCGCCAGGTCGAAGCCGCCGGGTCGCGAGAACTCGCGCATGTCGGCCTCGACCAGCTCGACCGTCAGTCCCTCGGCCGCCGCCCGTTCGCGGGCCCGAGCGAGGTAGCCCGGGTTGCGGTCGACACCGGTGACGAGGTAGCCCTGCCGTGCGAGCTCGACGGCGTGGCGCCCCGGCCCGCAGCAGAGGTCGAGCACCCGGGCGCCCGGCGGCGGCCCGGCGAGCTCGATCAACGCCTCGACCTCCCCGGCCGCCTGAGCGAAGTGAGCCCCGGTGAAGATCGCCGGCGTGAACTCGCGCCAGAAGTCGTCGTCGTCGTGCCAGGCGGTCACAGCGCCAGGCCCGCGGCGAACCCCTCGTGGATCGCCTCGAAGGCCCGCCGCGGCGACTTGGCGTCACCGAGCTTGACCACCTCCACCCCGGCGCCCTCCAGCCCGGCGCCCAGCGGGTCGTGGACCTCCGATCCGAGGGCCAGCACCACCGTGTCAGCGGCAAGCAACCGCTGCTCCTCCTCGCCGGCGCCCTCGCCGCTGACCCAGACCCCCTCGTCGACGATCCGCTCGGCTCGGGTGCCGCTCAGCAGCTTGACCTGCAGTTGCTTGAGCAGCTGGGTCAGTGTCCAGCGGGTGGTCTTGCCGACCCCCTGGCCGATCTTCTTCGCCTCCTCGACTACGGTCACCCGGTGAGTCCCTACCAGGCAGAGGCGCTTGAGCTGGTCGACGCTCTCGGCGCCGCCGACGAAGAGGAAGCGCAGGGTCTCGGCGTCGAGGGTGCCCCGGTGGGCCAACGACATCGCCGCCTCCACCGCCACCGCACCGCCGCCGACGATCACGACCTCTTCTCCGACCCGCGCCGCGCCCGAAAGCACCTCCCAGGCCTGCACCACCTGGGGAAGCGCCGCACCTGCGATCGGCGGCACCAGCGGCCGGGCCCCGGTGGCGAGCACCACCGCGTCGGCCCCGCGGGCCTTGACCATCTCGACCGAGGCCTCGGTCTCGAGCTCGACGGTCACCCCGGCGTCAGCCAGCTGGCCAACGAGGTCGTTGACCAGCGTCCCCAGCTCCTCGCGGCCCGGCACGTTGGCCGCTAGCCGCAGCTGTCCGCCGAGCTGGCGGTCGCGCTCGAGCAGGGTCACCCGGTGGCCGCGTCGGGCCGCCGTGATCGCCGCGGTCATCCCTCCCGGGCCGCCGCCGACCACCAGCACCTCGCGC
>JAUVBO010000356.1 GCA_030591195.1 Pseudomonadota bacterium | reverse complement strand
GGCTGCGGCGAAGACGATGTTGGACGACAAGACGGGCATCGGCACGTTCTGGTCCGGGCGCTTGCCCGGGCGCCGGGCCGCGATGTTCTCGACCCACAAGACGATCGGTGCCTGGGCCCGGATGAAGATCGGCTCCGAGAACAACATCAACTACTGGGCCGCTTGGTGCGAGAGCGACTTCGATCGCAGCATCTCCTCGGCCGAGCAGCGGCTGCTGGACAAGATCTGTCGCAGCGAGCTGTTCCTCCAGCGGTTCGTCACGGGGGGCACCTGGACCGTCATCGGCAGCAAGGGCTCCAAGCTCTTTTCGTTGACCAAGCTGAGGGCGATGGGGATCCAGGCCGACGGTACGACCCGGAGCCGACCGCCGACGGTGTAGATTCTCAGCAGGAAGGGACCTCGCGTGCTCCGCCCGGTTGCGGCGCGAGCCTCGGCGTGCGAAAACCGCGCTAGCCGAGGCGCACCATGAAAAGCTCGTTGTCGTTGCTCGTCCTGTGCCCATTTCTCGCTGCCTGTTTCCTCGTCGGCTCGTCCGGGTCCCCACCGGAGCCAGACGCCGCCGTGGCCCCCGCCGACCAGGGCATCCAACCGGACAAGGCCGCCGCTTCCGACACCGGCGGAGAGACGCCCCCGGACGCCGATGCGCCGGCTCTGGATCTCGCGCCCGATCCGCTGGCCGAGGCGATCGACGGCATCCGCCAGCTGGCGGGCATCCCGGGCATGGCCGCGGCCGTGCTGCAGGGAGGCTCGGTCGTCAAGCTCGTCGCCACCGGCGTCCGCAAGCTCGGTGACCAGACGCCCCTGCAGACGACCGACAGGTTCCACCTCGGCTCGGACACCAAGGCGATGACCGCGACGCTCGCCGCGCTGCTGGTCGAAGACGGCTTGCTGTCGTGGGACCTGACCCTGGCCGAGGCGTTTCCCCCGCTGCTGGCGAAGATGCACCCGGACTACCACGACGTCACGCTCGAGCAGCTGCTCGCCCATCGCGCCGGGACCTACACCGCGCTGCCCGCCCACCCCGACATCTGGGGCCCGCTGTGGCAGCAGGACAAGCCGGTGGTCGAGCAGCGCGCGTGGTTCGTCGAGCAGGTCCTGACCAGCGCGCCCGAGTTGCCCCCGAACACGGCCTACGCCTACTCGAACGCCGGCTACATGATCGCCGGCGCGATCATCGAGGCCAAGACCGGCAAGAGCTGGGAAGCGCTGATGCAGCAGCGCTTGTTCGACCCGCTGAAGATGGCGTCGTGTGGCTTCGGCCCGGCAGGCCAGGCCGGCGCGGTGACCGAGCCGTGGGGGCACAGGAAGGACGGGGACAAGCTGGTGCCGGTGGAGCCCGGTCCCGGTGCCGACAATCCGCCCGCGCTCGGACCGGCGGGCACCGTCCATTGCTCGCTCGCCGACTGGGCCAAGTTCGTCGCGATCCACGTCAGCGGAGCCCGGGGGGCGGACAACCTGCTGCCCGCGTCGGTCTACGCGTTGCTGCACCAGCCTCGCTCGCCGGACCCCAACCCGTACGCCCTCGGCTGGTTCGTCCTGCCTCGCCCGTGGGCCGGTGGCAACGCGCTGCACCATGTCGGCTCGAACACGATGAACCTCGCCAACGTCTGGGCCGCGCCGGCCAAGGACACCGCGCTGCTCGTCGTCGCCAACTGCGGCCACGACTGGGGCCTGAAGGCGTCGGACGACGTGGTGGCCAAGCTGATCGAGACCTACATCAAGTAGTCGCGGCCTACCACGAGCCGCTCGACAACGTGACGCCTGCTGACGTCTGCGGGCAGAACCGCCACGTCGACGCCGGTGACCCGGACTTGCGCCGCGATCTGGTCCAGACTCCTCCGCGCTGCCGCGCAGGTGAGGTCATCGACCTCCTCGGACCGTCTTCGACCATCATCGGACCTCGGAGGAAGATCGGTGAGCCCGTTAACTTCAAGGACCGCTGGGTCTACAATGGTGGCGTGGTGCACTCAAGCCGACAGTCCCTGACGATCGTGGGTAGCCAGCAGCTCGCCGAGTACCCTTTCCCCCGCGCGCTCGCCGATCTGGCGCAGGACAAGGCCTCCGGGACCTTGCGGGTGCGCCGCGGCAAGCTCGAGCGGCGCATCCTGATCAAGAGCGGCGCTCCCGTTCATGTCGAGTCCAACATCGCTGATGAGTCACTCGACCGATTTCTGGTCAAGCGGGGTGAGTTGAATCCGACGCTCGCCTTTCAGGCCGCCAGCGAGGCGGTCGCGAGCCAGCGCCCGGTTGGCGAAGTCCTGGTGCAGCAGGGCGCGATCGGACCCAACGAGATGTTCAAGCGGATGAAGCTGTGCATGGGGGCGAACATCCTCGCAGCGTTTCGCTGGGCCGACGGGGAGCTGCTCTACGATGGGCACCCACCGCCGAGCGAGGGAAAGATCCTGCTCAAGATCAGCCCCGGGCCCCTGGTGCTGCGTGGCGTATGCGCCTATTCGCCCTTCGATCTGATCAACAAGCAGTTCCTCAGGTTCGAGTGCGACCGCTTCAAGTTGGTCGGCACGTTGCAGGAAGCGATCGCCAGGCTGCAGCTCGACCCGGTGCAGTCGCGCATCGCGCAAGCCCTGACCGAGGCCGCGGCCCCCAACCAAGTTGCCGCCCAGGCCGAGGCGGACATGGAGCTCGTCCTACGCGTGCTGTACGCCTTGGTCTTGTTGGGTGTCGCCGGCCCGGCCAGGGCAGAGGACGCAGCAGCTGCTGCGTCCCCAGCTGCGGCAGCCGAAGCTCCAGCCACGCCATCGCCGGGCACGATTGACGCGGACGATCCGCTGCTCTCCGGCGCCGTGGACGAGCAGCTGGCGAAGGCCGACCCGCCCGCCGCGCTTGCCAGGCCGGTGGAGCCGGTGGAGCCGGTGGAGCCGGTGGAGCCGGTGGAGCCGGCTCCAGAGCAAGCTCCGGCCGCAGTCACACCTACCAAGCTGACGCGGGAGGAACGGGACCAGCTCGAGCAAGCCCTCCGCGTCTCCAAGAGCGGAACCTACTACGAGCTGCTAGGCGTCGCGCCCGACGTTCGCTTTGCCCAGCTGCGGGAGAGGTTCCTCAGCAAGTGCTACGAACTCAGCCCGATGAGCTTCGCGGGGCGGGATCTAGGCCGCCTCAAGGACCAGCTCGAGGCGCTGTTCTTGGCGCTGGTCCGCGCCTTCTCCACCCTCGCCGTGGCCGGGGACCGGCGAGCCTACGATGCCAAGCTGAAGCAGGGAGGGACACCCACGGGCCAGGCCACCGTCAGGAGCAGCGGCCAGCGGCGGGAGAAACCAGCGAGACCCCGCCCCGGCAACGCCTTCTCGGTACAGGAACCCTACCAGGCCACTGTGGCGGTGAAGACGGCGATCGCCTTTCTCAACCTGAGCCAGCCAGCGGACGCCGCCGACAGTCTATTCGAGGCGACGAAGGCCGATCCCAAGGACACCAACGCGACAGCGCTACTGGGTTATGCGCTCTACCTGGCCGACCCCTACCGCAACGGCACCAAGGCCACCAAGCACCTGAGGCGAGCGATCTGCCAGGACGATCGCGCCGTTTTGCCGAAGATCCTGTTGGGTCGGGTGCTGGAGCTCGAGCAAGCACTCGCCGAAGCGTTGGCTTGCTACCAGGCCTGTCTGGCCATCGAGCCGGGACACCCCGAAGCCGAACAGGCCGTGGGCCGCCTGCAGCGGCTGGCCTAGGCGAGTTGGGTCTGCCGGCCGCCGGAGAAGCGCCCTCGGGGACCCTGCTGGCCATCGACCTCGGCCTCCGCAGCGGGTTCGCGCTGTTCGATGACAGCGGCCGGCTGCGCTGGTACCGCTCCCAGAACTTCGGCTCGGTGGCCCGACTCAAGCGGGCTGTGCCAGGCGTGCTGGCGCAGGCGGACCGGCAGCTGGTGCAGATCGTCACGGAGGGGCCGCGTGACCTCGCCGCGATCTGGCAACGGTTCGCCGACACGCGTGGCGTCGTGACCCGAGCGATCGTCGCCGAGACCTGGCGACCGCAGCTACTGCTCCATCGCCAGCAGCGCAGTGGCGGGGATGCGAAGCGCTGGGCAGATCAGCTGGCGCGGCAAGTGATCGCCTGGTCGGGAGCGCCGCGCCCGACCTCGCTGCGTCACGATGCAGCCGAGGCGATCTTGATCGGGCTGTGGGGAGTCCTCGACCTGGGATGGCTCGAGCGCCTGCCGCCGGAGCTCGGCGCCTGAACAAGGGTCAGCTCGCTGGCTCGCCCTCAGATCGCGGTATGTCGCTTGCCGACGAAGACCTATTCTTGGTCAGCACCGGCGACTTGACCAACGCCGGCCGGCGGCCCGATAGCCCACGCAGCGGATAGGACCGCCAAGCTCGAGCCTAGCCGTGGCGAGGGGGGCGTCGCATCAGACAGCGCTGGCGGACCTGAGCATCGCGTGAAGCAGCACGTTGGCGCCGGCGGCGCAGTCGTCCCACGTCGTGTCCTCGACCTCGACGTGGCTGCGGCCGCCGATCGACGGGACGAAGATCATCGCGGTGTCGGTGAGATGGTTCATGTAGCTCGCGTCGTGGCCGGCGCCCGACACGGTGCGCAGGCTGGGGTAGCCCAGCTCCTCGGCGGTCTCGAGGATAGCGTCCGCCCTTGGGTTGCGAGTCAACGTGGGAGCCAGACATCACCGGGGCGAGATCGTCGCGCCGCCCGGCGCGCCGCCCGAAGATGTTGCCCATCTCGTCGATCACCACCTCACAGTCGATCTCGCGGAGCCAGCGCACAAGCAGGTCCCGCGCCGTCTTGTCCTCGTCGCTGAGGGTCAGCCGCTGCACGCCCCCGCCGGGGGTCGCGCCGATCTTGGACATGGTCTCCAGCGACTCGCGGGGCCGCTTGCCGTCAACGCGTAGGTCTCTGAGGTTCATCGCTGTCTCCTTTTGGCCGAGCGATGTTGATACCACGCATGCGCTGTTGCCGCCTTGAAAGCGCCGCTTCGGCGACTGACGGCCTCGAGCCGGCGGCACCGATTCCGATCGCGCCAACCATCTCACGACCGCCGGCCATCCAGACCAAGACGGCCTAG
>JAUVBO010000748.1 GCA_030591195.1 Pseudomonadota bacterium | reverse complement strand
GCTCGTGGTGTCGGGCCACGGGGCGGTGTCGGGCCACGGGGCCGTGTCGGCCGGAGTCCCACTATCCGGGTCGGGCACCGGCCCGCGGTCGGGCAGGTCGGGCAGGTCGGGCAGCGGCGCGTGGCCGTCGGACCCGACGTCGCTACCGGGGGGGCTGCCGTCGTGGCTTGGGGTCGGGGGCCTGAAGCAGCCGCCGAGCAGCACGCTGCCGATGCCGCCGAGGTAGGTCAGGAACTGGCGACGCACGTGAGGCTGGCCGCCCGCGTCAGCTGCTTGCCACGCCTCGTCCTCCACCCCGTGCGCGTCCTGCGCGTCCTCGTCTCTGGGTCCGGCACGTCGAGTCATCGGATACGTCTATCTTACACCAACCCTGGCCGCCGGCCAGCCGTCGGCTCAGAACTCCCCGGTAACCGAGAGCAAAGCGCCGCCGCGGGTCAAGGCCACGGCGGCTGCCGCTCTGGCCTGGGCTTGCTCGACCTGCGGCTGGCGCAGGTGGAGCCAGAGGCTAGCCGTGGCTGCAGCGGCGAAGATGCCCCCGCCGACGTATCCGACGATCGCCACATCCCGGCGTCCCTCGTAGACGACGTCGTCGTCGGTGGCGTTGGCCCTGACGTTCTGCACCACGCCCAGGGTCAGCATGCCGGCGGACGCGAGGGCGGCGCCGATCGCGGCGTAGACCCAAGCCCGCGAGGCTCGCGCGCGCACCAGGTGGACTCGCTCGCGGTGGGCCTTGCCGGCTTCGACCTCGATCCGGCGACTCCACGGCTGGTAGCCCTCGGCCACGACCCGGACCTCGTGAGCGCCGCCCCAGATCGAGATTGGCGCCGACAGCGGCGCCTGCCCGCGGTTGACCCCGCCGATTTGCACCACCGCCCCGTCCGGGAGGCCATCGAGGAACAGGCTCGCCGGCTCGCGCTTCTTCGGCTCGTCGGGGCCGGAGGGGTCCGGGGTCTCGTCGAGCAGCGCGGTGAGCTGGCGGATGTGCCCGAGGACCTCTCGCAGGTGGGGAGGGCTGGTCTGCTTGCCCTCCCAGGCGGCGAGGTAGAGCCGGTAGTGGTAGCGCGCCAGCTCGTGGTGCCCGAGGTGTCGGTGACACTGGGCGATGTTGAAGGTGATGCTCGGGTGGCGCTTGATCTCGAGTGCCCGCTCGAAGTCGACCAGGGCCGCGGCGTGGGCGCCTCGCTGGTACAGGGCGCTGGCTCTCTTGAACAGCGCGCGCATCCGGCGGTCCCGATCGCTGCCAGCGGACGCTGACGGCAACGTGGCGCCGATCACCAGCAGGAACGCCAGCAGGCGCCAGGCGAGCGGAACAAGCCTCGAGCTATTCGACCCCGAACGGAACGGCAACCTCAGCCCTCTCAAGAAGCGAGTTAGTCGAGGCCCATTATTCCATCCCCGATTCGCTTCTTGCGAGGCTTTTTGCTCCGGGGCCGTTTCGTCGAGGTCCACCGGCCCGGCTTGCGTCGGGTGACATGGCCGGTCCTGGCGCGGCGGAAGTCGGTCCGCGGCGCGTCGTCGGGGGTGCCGGCGAGCGCGATCCGCTTGGAACGCTGGAGCAGCGACAGGGTCAGCTCGCGATTGGCCCGCGCGGTCCAGCTGGCCACGAACGGCCGGTACCCCTTGGCCGTGACCACCAGGTGGAATCGCGCGCCGTCCTCGACACCCTCGAAGCGGCACGGCGTTGGCTGGAGGTCGCGGGCGTTGGCGCCGACCAACGCCTGGCAGGTGGCCGGCCGCTCGGCGGCGACACGGATCGTGTGCTGCTGGGGCAGGGGCTTGACCCGCGGCGTGCCGGCGGCCGCCTTGTTGGCCGCCACCGCGGCGCTCGGCGACCGCTCGGCGTCGCTCGCCGCGGCCACCGCTCCGCCCTCGGCGGGGTCGGCGCCCGGATCCTTCGAGCCGGTGCCGAAGAGGCCGATCAGTGCCGCCATCACCCCGGCGGCGAGCACCACCGCGGCCGACAGCCCGAACAGCATCCCGCTCCGCCGTCGGCGCTTCGGGGCGTGCACCTCGCCCATGCTCTCGTTGAGCGTCGAGCCCACGGCCCCGTCGGGGGGGGGGATCGATCCCGACCGGTCGAGCTCGACGATCTCGACCATCTCGATGCTCTGGATGCTCTGGATGCTCTCGTCGTCGCCGCTGGCGGCCTCGCGGGCGTTGACAGTCAGCGGCTGGGTCAGGTCCCAGCGCGCAGCCTCCGCGGGGTTGCTTGGGCGCGAGACGTCCATCGACGCCTGGAGCCAGTTGCTCGAGCGGTCCTCGGTGGGCTCGTAGAACAGCACCTGCTCGTTGGCGAGCACGTCGGCAAAGTCACGCCAGAAGCGCTTCATCGAGTTGAAGCGGTGCTCGGGCCGCTTGGCCAGCGCCTTGTCGATCAGGGTGGCGACCGCGTGGGGGATGTCCGAGCGGAAGGTCAGCAGCGGCGGCGGGGGGCGGTGGACGATCTGATACAGCAACGCCGGGATCGGGCCCCCTGTGAACGGTGGCCGCCCGGCGAGCATCTCGTAGAGGATGACGCCCATCGAGTAGACGTCGGATCGCAGGTCGACGCTCGCGTCGCTTTCGGCTTGCTCGGGCGCCATGTAGCAGGGCGTGCCGATCAGCTGGTTGGCCTGGGTGATCACGCTATCGGCGCCGAGCACCTTGGAAATGCCGAAGTCGACCACCTTGACGAAGTCTTGCATCTCCCCGCGCTTGCAGAGGAAACCGTTCTTCGGCTTCAGGTCGCGGTGGATCACGCCCTTCTGGTGGGCGGCCTGCAGCGCGGAGGCCGTCTGGCGGAAGATCGAGGCGGCGGTGGCCAGGTCGAGCTTGATGTGGCGCCTGATCCGCGAATGGAGATCCTCGCCCTCGAGCATCTCCATGATGATGTATGGCTCGCCGTCGCCGGTGTGGTTGAAGTCGATCACCAGGACGATGTGAGGGTGGCCGATGGCGCTGGTGACCTCGGCTTCTCGCCGGAAGCGCACCACCGCGTCGGGGTGCTCGGCGACGTGGGGCGCGAGCACCTTGACCGCGAAGCGCTGGGACAGCCGCAGGTGGGACGCCTCGTAGACCGAGCCCATGCCTCCCTCGCCCAGGAGGCTCTCGATGCGGTAGGTGCCCTGGAGCACCTGGCCGATCAGGTCGGGCCTCTTGGACATCGCCGGTTTCCGTGCCCCCTAGCAGGCTGGTGAGCGTATTGCTGCGCTGCGCTGGTGTCGCGGGTTCATTTTAACACACCACCCCGGCCGGCCCGGAATCGGTGAAACCACCAGAGGCCCACCGGGCCAGCGGGCGGT
>JAUVBO010000078.1 GCA_030591195.1 Pseudomonadota bacterium | reverse complement strand
GAGCCTGCTCGCCGGCACCAACGGCGCAACCGGCGGCGTCGCCGTCGAGGTACTCCGGGTTCGGCAGATCACCCTCGGCGGTGGGCGGGATGCCGGTGCCATCGGCCTTGGACGGCACGCAGGCATTGCGCCAGACCCCCGACGGCGCAGGCCGGCTCTTGCCCTGACAGACGAAGCCTGCCCCGCAGCCGCTCCCCGGGTAGAGCAGGTAGTCGCAGCGCGGCAGGCAGATGCCCGCCCGCTCGCCGGGCTGGGCCGTGGCGCAGAAGGTCATCGCCCAGCGCCGGCTCTCCGATCGGTCGTAGCCGAACACCGGCTGGCCGCTGCCCATCCGCAGGTCCTCGCATAAGGCCTCGGTCTGGCCAGGAGCGGGCGCGCAGTCGCGTGTGCAAAACCCCTGTTCATCACCGCCGATTTTATGGCATCGCCCGGCGAACAGTCCGCCGCTGGTGCGCAGGCGACACTGGCTGTCCTGGGTGCACACGTCGCCCACCCAGCGCACGTTGTCCGTGGGCCGCGGCGAGACGGCCGGCTGCTGGGGCGCCGAGGTTCCGCCCTGGACGACCGGCAGGCTGCAGTTGCCGCCCAGCTGCCGGATCTCGACGTCGGCCCCATAGTAGTGCTGGAGGATCCGAGCGGTACCCTGGCCCCGGACGCCGAGCTCGTCGCCGTCGAGCTGTGACATGCACCCGCGGTTGTTCGGAATCGGGTTGCCCTGGGCCGAGGGCTTGACGCAGGTGTCGGGGTTGGCGCCGGCCTGCTGACAGCTCGGCCCAAAACGCCCGGGGTTGCCGCAGTTGTTGCCCTGGCGCAGGTAGAAGCCGACCACCAGGTGCTCGCCGTACATCATCACCTGGCCGGCGGTGGCCCGCACCGCCTGCTTGACCCGCTCGCTGACCGCCCGGCCACACTCGTAGTACTGGTCCCTGATGTAGCGCTGACCGTCGACGGTGACGTAGCCTCCAATGAGCGGGCGCGTCTCGACGAAGGTCACGTAGTAGGCGTACGAGCGAACCGCGATCGCCTGTGCTCGGAGCATCGCATCGCTCCGGGCATCGCCGAGCTCGCACATCAGCACCTGGGGCACATAGTCCGTCTCGGTATCGAGACGCTTGGCCACCCCGCGCACTTTTACCGACATGCTACAAAGAGGCGAGACAGGCGTCACCGCCTGGCTCAGCTGACCGATTTGCAGCTCCGCGCCATCCCCCCCACAGCCCCCGACCATCGCAGCAACAACGAGCGTGATGACTTCGGAAACGAAACGTCTCGGCATGCGTGAGCTTTTTGCAAACCTCGAGCCAGTCAGCCAATTGTCGTGTTTTTATTGATCAAACCATTGAGCTAATGCCTGAGCGTCCCGGTCCGTGCCAGCTAACGGGCAGAACGGCGGCAACCATCGTCGGCAAAGCAGCAACCACCGTCAGAGCCGACCACCCGCGCACCATCAGCTCTCTAGGGCGAGGTCGTTACAGACGCCGGCCCGAATACCCGACGATGACTGCCAGAAGCCGGCTCGGTGACGAGCGCGGCCACCCGCTGTCGTTCGGCCCGGTGCGGCCGCGGCTCGTCTGTCAGGGTCGCCAGCGGCCCGGGGTGATCGAGTCCAAAGTAGCGCTGCCGGCGACCGCGCGCAGGCAGCGAGCACTCGAGCAACGAGACGAGGTGGGAACGGGCATGGCCGACGTCGAAGAGCCCGTCGACCAGCTCGGCCAGCTGGCGTGGCCCGTCCTCTGGTCCGATTCGACGGAGGACCCGCTCGAGTGCCAGACGGAACGCGGTGGCCGTCTCGAACCGCTCCTCCTTCTTGAAGGCCATCGCACGGCGCAGGATCAGATCGATGTCCTCCGGTACCGCCGGCCGGATCGAGGAGGCCACTCGGGGGCCGCGTTGCTCGAGCTCCTCGAGCAGGGCCCGCGGCTCAGCGCCGTGCTGCTCAGCGCCGTGCGGCTCAGCGCCGTGCCGCTGGGCGGTGAGCAGCTCGAAGAGCAGCACGCCGGCGTTGAACAGATCCGCTCGCTGGTCCACCTCCCCCCCGAGCAACCGCTCGGGCGCGATGTACCCCGGCTTGCCGATCAACACATGTGGCTGTGTCTTGACCGCCCTCATCGTCGAGACTGCCAGGCCGAAGTCGATCACCTTGACCTCGCCATCGAAGGATACCAGCACGTTGGCCGGGCTGATGTCCCGATGAACCAGGTGGATGCTGGCCCCAGCCCTGTCGGTGAAACGATGGCAGTACTCCAGCGCCCGCAGCACCTTGCAGACGATGAACAGGGCGATGGGGATCGGCAGCACGCGGTTCCTCGCGCGCGCTCGCCCGAGCAGCTTGGACAGGTCGGGGCCCTCGACCAGCTCTTGCTCGATGAACCACTCACCGCCGACGCAACCGACGTCGCGGACGTAGACCACGTTGGGGTGGCGCATCGAGAGCATCAGGCGGCCCTCGTCGCGGAACCGGGCCAGCAGCTCGTCATCGCGGCTGGTCTCGGGCAACAGCTTCTTCACCGCGCACAGGTGCCGGAAGTCCGCCAAGTGCCGAGCGATAAAGACCTCGCCCATTCCGCCGACCGCGATTCGCTCCAACAGGAGGTAGGCGCCGAACCGGCTGTGTGGTCGTGGGACTGCTGGCCTCAACATTGGTGCAGTACCATACAATTCGCGTGCCACCAGCTTTGACCCCGCAAACCATCTAATCAACGCAAAAACACCTGCCAAGAGCCTGTATGCTCCTGGGTCGCCATGATCAAACAGGGTCAACTGACCCCCACATGGAGAGCCGTGTCCTCCGCGCAATCGGCAATCGGGCGAAGGGAGAGGACGTCGCCCGATCCACGCGATCCCTGCTAGGATCGGCCCCGCCAAGAAAGGAGCGGTCCCCGGTCGTGATTCCCTCGCTGGTGTTCGGTGGTCTGATCGCCTACGTCCTGGCGTACCGCTACTACGGTCGCTTCCTCGAGCGGGTCTTTGACCTCGGCGCCGACCGCCCCACGCCAGCCCACGAGCTCAGCGATGGCCGCGACTATCATCCGGCCAGCCTGCCGGTGCTCTTTGGCCATCACTTCTCGTCGATCGCTGGCGCCGGACCGATCGTCGGGCCGATCATCGCCACCATCGTCTTCGGCTGGGCCCCGGCCGTGGCCTGGATCATCTTTGGCTCGATCTTCATCGGAGGCGTCCACGACTTCGGCGCGCTCGCCCTGAGCATCAAGCACCGTGCCGGCTCGATCGCCTTGGTGGCGCGCGCCGAGCTCAGCCCGCTGGCCGGCAAGCTGTTGTTGGCCTTCACCTGGCTCGCCATCGTCTACGTCCTGGCGGTCTTCCTCGACCTGACCGCCACCACCTTCGCACCGCGGCTTCCCCCCTCACTCTCGCCCGAGGTCGCCGGGCGCCTCGTCCGACGGGGAGGCGCCGTCGCCTCGGCCTCGCTGATGTTCATCGGGCTGGCGCTGGCGCTGGGCTGGATGATCCGCCGCCGCGCGAGCCTCGGACGCACGTCGTTGTTCTTCCTCCCCGCGCTCTTCGTCACGGTCTACCTCGGCACCCTCTTCCCAGTGGCCGGAGCGACGCTGCCGTCGGTGGGAGGATCGGCGACCACGACCTGGAGCTTGCTCCTGATCGGCTACTGCTTCGTCGCCTCCGTCACGCCGGTCTGGCTGCTGCTTCAGCCGCGCGACTACCTCTCGTCGTTCCTCCTCTACGCCTGCCTCCTCGGAGGGCTCGCGGGCATCGGCCTCAGCGGGTTCACCGGCGGGCCGAGCGTCGGGCTGAGCTACCCCGCGTTCATCGGATTCCACTCGGAGAAGCTCGGCTACCTCTTCCCCGCGCTGTTCATCACCGTCGCCTGCGGCGCTTGCAGCGGGTTTCACAGCGTGGTGGCCTCTGGGACCACGGCCAAGCAGCTCGACCGGGAGCGCCACGCCCGGCCGATCGGCTACGGCTCGATGCTGGTCGAAGGACTTCTCGCCCTGGTCGCTGTCGCCACCGTCTCGGTGCTCGCTCCAGGCTCGGCCGAGATCCAGCTCGCGCCGCCAGCGATCTTCGCCGAGGGGCTCGGCCGCTTCCTCGCCCTGCTCGGCATCCCGCAGGGGCTGGCCCAGAGCTTCGCGATGCTGGCGTTGAGCACCTTCCTGCTGACGACCCTCGACACCGGCACCCGGCTCGGGCGCTACATCCTCGAGGAGCTGTTCTCCCTGAAGGGCCTGGGGGCCCATCACTGCGGCCCCCAGGACGCAGGACGCTCCGGGGTCGCCAGCGGCTCCGGGTCGCGGTGCGTCACAGGCCGCGGGGCCCAGTGCCTCTCCACCGCCGCGACGCTCGCGGTGCCGACGATCCTCGCGCTGGTGACCTTCGAGGGTCCAGGCGGCCAGGTGATCCCGGTGTGGAAGATGATCTGGCCGGTCTTCGGCAGCACCAACCAGCTGCTCGGCGGCCTGGCGCTGCTCGTGATCACGGTCTGGCTCCGCCGCGCCGGCCGACCGGCCTGGGTCACCTTGATTCCCACGGTGCTGATGCTCTCGGCGACGCTCCTCGCCCTGATTCAGCTCGTCGCCCGCCAGGGTGCCTCGCTGGTCGGTGGCATCGCCGGCCTGTTGCTGCTGCTCGGGCTGGTCCTGCTGGTGGAGGCGGGCCGGGCTCTGCGCCGCCCCCCACCGACGGTTGACAACCGATCGAGCGTCGCTTAGCCAATGAGCACCGACCGCGCCGCGGCCGAGGGGGGTCAAGCCAGATGCGCATTCTGATCGTCGGAGCCGGGGTCGTCGGCAACAACCTCGCGCTCGAGCTGTCGGGTGCGGGCCACGACGTCTCGATCGTCGACAAGCAGGCGGCGTTGATCCGTCGAATCAGGGATCGGATGGACGTCCTCGCCGTGCGGGGCAACGGCGCCGAGGCCAGCGTGCTACGTCAGGCAGGCATCGAGACCGCCGAGATGCTGATCGCGGTGACCAACATCGACGAGGTCAACCTGGTGATCTGCATGATGGCCCGCCACTACGGCGTCAAGCACAAGATCGCCCGGCTGCGCAACGACGAGTACACCGAGCCGGACAGCCCGCTGGTGCCCAGCGATCTCGGCATCGACACGGCGATCAACCCCGAGAGCATCATCACCCAGAACCTGCAGCGGATCCTGCAGATCCCGGGATCGCTCGAGGTGGCGAGCTTCGCCGGGGACCGCGTGTTGCTGGCGAGCTTCGAGGTCGATGAAGGCGCACCGGTGGCCGGCAAGAAGCTGCTCGAGCTCCGCGACCTGACCACCAGCCGCAGCTTCCTCGTCGTCGCGATCTTCCGCGGCGAGGTCTCGCTCGTGCCCCGCGGCGACGACCAGATTCGGGCCGGCGACCACGTCGTCGTGCTCGCCCGCGCCGGCACCATCGGCGACGTGGTGCCGCTGGTGCAGAAGAGTGTCCGCCAGACCGAGCGGGTGGTGATCTACGGCGCGAGCTTGGTGGGTCGCAGGCTCGCCGCGAGCCTCCAACGCCAGCTCGAGCGGGTGGTGCTGATCGAGCCCGATGCCGAGGCCGCCGAGGAGGCCGCCGCAGCGCTGGACCAAGTCCTGGTGCTCCACGGCGAGGCGAGCGACCCGGACGTGCTCGCCGAGGCCGACGCTGGCGGGTGCGACGCGTTCCTCTCGCTGTCGCGCGACGACGAGGCGAACCTGCTGGCGGGGTTGATGGCCCGCCGGCTCGGCGCCCCCCGCCTCGCGATCTTAACCCAGGAGCCGCACTACGTGCCGATCCTGACCAACATCGGCATCGACGTGGTCCTCAACCCGCGGCTGGTGACCGTCAGCGAAATCCTGCGCTTCATTCGCAAGGGGCAGGTCCACACGGTGACCCGGCTCAGCCAGAGCGAGGCGGAGGTGATGGAGCTCGAAGCGACGGCCGGCTCGAAGATCACCCGCAAGCCGCTCAAGGAGATCGAGTTCCCCGCGGGATCGATCATCGGCGCCGTGCTTCGCGAGGGCGACATGCTGATCCCCGACGGAGACTGTCAGGTCGCCGCGGGCGAGACGGTGGTGGTGTTCGCCCTCCCGGAGGCGATCAAGAAGATCGGAAAGCTCTTCTCTCGCCGTTCGATCCTCTAGGCGTAGGCTCGGAGCACGATGCACTTCCGCTCGGTCTTCCACGTTCTAGGCACCCTGCTGGTCCTCCTCGGCGGCCTGCTGCTGCTCCCGCTGGTGACCTCGCTGGTCTTCGACGACGGCAAGCCGCTCGAGCGCTACGAGGTGCTCGCCTTCTTCGTCACCATCGCAGCGGCGGTGATCCCGGGGCTGGCGATGCGCACGGTCTTCGAGGCTGACATCGCCCGCGTCGGCAACCGGGAGGGTGCCGCGATCGTCAGCCTGACCTGGATCCTCTTCTCGCTGATCGGCTGCCTGCCATACGTCATCACCGGGGCCGCCGGCTTCACGGATGGTTTCTTCGAGACGATGAGCGGCTTCACCACCACCGGCGCGACGATCTTCCGCGAGGTGGAGGTCCTGCCGGCAGGGCTGCAGCTCTGGCGGCACCAGACCCAGTGGATGGGCGGAATGGGGATCGTGGTGCTCTCAGTGGCGATCTTGCCGATCCTCGGAGTCGGCGGCTACCGGATGTTCAAAGCCGAGGCGCCGGGCGGCTCGACCTTCGAGCGCAACGCCCCCCGGATCAAGGACACCGCGAAGGTCCTCTGGGCGCTGTACCTCTCGATAACCGTCGCCGAGGCGCTGTTGCTGGCCCTCGGCGGCATGACCCCCTACGAGGCGATCTGCCACGCGTTCACCACGATGAGCACCGGAGGGTTCTCGACCAGCAGCAAGAGCATGGCCGGGTGGCCGACGCCCTTCGTCCAGTGGACGGTGATCACCTTCATGTTGCTGGCCGGGATCAACTTTGGCGTCTACCAGAAGCTGCTGTCCGGCCCACGCCGATCGATCCTGCGCGACACCGAGCTGCGCGTGTTCCTCGCCTTGCTGGTGATCGCCGCGACGATCCACGTCGGGGTGTTGCTCGGCAAGGACGTTGCCCCCGAGGGCATCGAGCCCACTATCCGCGCGTCGGTCTTCACGGTGGTCAGCGTCGGTACCACCACCGGCTACGGCACGGAGGACTTCGATCGCTGGCCCGACCTGCTCCGGCTAACCTTGATGCTGATGATGTTCGTCGGCGGGTGCGCCGGCTCGACCTCCGGCGGAATGAAGGTCTACCGGCTGGTGATCTTCTTCAAGTCGGCCGTCACCGAGCTCCGTCGCGCGGTGCAACCTCGGGCGGTGCTCGTGACGCGCGTCGGCGATCGCCCGCTCGACCGTGAGGTGGTCGCCAACGTGATGGGATTCCTCGTCATGTGGCTAGCGCTGTTCGCCGTGTTGACCTATGTCTTGACCGCGCTGAACCTCGAGCTGCTCACCGCGTGCACCGCGGCCGTGACCACCCTCGGCAACGTCGGCCCCGGTCTTGGCGCCATCGGACCGGCCTGCAACTACGCGCACCTATCGTCAGTCGTCAAGTGGTTGCTGGCCGGCAGCATGCTCCTCGGTCGCCTCGAGCTCTACAGCACCCTGGTGCTGGCGCTCAAGCAAACCTGGGTTCGTTGATAGCGCCCCAGCAGCTCAGGTGGGCCGACGCGAGGAATCAATCGTCGCGGACGTGGGTTCGGAGGGGGATGGACCTGACAATTGTTGACATTATCCCGCCTTCGAGGTACGCGGCCCTGAACGAGGTCTACTCGAAGCCCGCGCTGCCTGGCATCGCTCGGGAATTCGTGGTAGGCAATCGGGTCTCCCCATAAAACAAGATAGTTTTGGTTCTATTTTAGACCACGGGAAATCTACTCATCTTCAAAGGGAGTTTTGACGATGCACACCAGAACGGCACTGGGCTTCGGCGCCCTCTTCTGCGCACTGGCGCTCGCGGCGTGTCAGGATCTCAAGCCGGTCAAGGGGCAGGGCCGTGGATCTGCGATGCTGTCGTCCAGCAGCGGCCCCAAGGTCAAGGTCGAGTTCTACGTGATGTCCCAGTGCCCCTTCGGCACCCAGGTCGAGAAGGGCATCAAGCCGGTCCTCGACGAGATCGGTGATCGGGTCGACTTTCACCTCGAGTTCATCGTCAACGAGAAGGGCGGCAAGTTCACCGCGCTGCATGGCCAGCCCGAGGTCGACGGCAACACGGTCCAGCTCTGCGCGATCAAGCACTACCCGAACCCGAAGGAGTACATGAAGTTCGTCGAGTGCATGAACAAGAATATGCGCCAG
>JAUVBO010000044.1 GCA_030591195.1 Pseudomonadota bacterium | reverse complement strand
GCACCATCGCCGCGGTGGAGAGCGTGTGCAGGGCAGCCTTGGTCGCCAGCCCGGCCTTCATCCGGGTCGAGCCGGCGATCAGCTCCGGTCCGACGTCGAGGGTGATCACCAGGTCGAGGCGGCCCTCTGGGTCGGCCAGCTCGGCGGGCGCGCAGGTGATCAGGGCGGTGACGCATCGCCGGCGGCGGGCGAGGGTCAGGGCGCCGCGGACGAAGGGGGTCACGCCGCTGGCGCTGATGCCGCAGACCAGGTCAGGGATCGCCACCTCGAGTGCCTCGAGTGCCACCCGGCCGCCGGCAGCGCTGTCCTCGGCTCCTTCGACCGCCCGCGCGAGCGCCTCGGCACCTCCGGCGAGCACGCCGACCACCCGCTCGGGCGACACGCTGAAGGTCGGGGGACACTCGGCGGCGTCGAGCAGGCCGAGCCGGCCGCTGGTGCCCGCGCCGACGTAGACCAACCGTCCCCCGGCGGCGAGGGCATCACGCACCAACTCGACGCCGCGCGACAGGGCGTGGCGTGCCCGGCCCACCGCGGCGACGGCGTCGCGGTCGGCGCGGTTGATCGCCGAGACCAGGCCGAGGTTCCCCAGCTGGTCGAGCCGGGAGAGCTCGGGGTTGGGCTGCTCGGTGGGCAGGCGGTCGTAGCGGTCAGCCGTCATCGAGCCAAGGATCCTAGGTCGTCGCTTGGTCGACCCCGGTGGGCGGTCAGCCCGCGAGGCCGAGGACGTGTTGCATGTCGTAGAGCCCGGGCGGTTGCTCGGTGACCCAGGCTGCGGCACGAACCCCGCCCCGGGTGAAGGTCTGCCGGCTCGAGGCGCGGTGCCCGAGCTCGACACGCTCGCCCTCGGTGGCGAAGAGCACGGTGTGCTCACCGACGATGTCGCCGCCGCGCACGGCGTGGATGCCGATCTCGTCAGCGCCGCGGGCGCACAGTCCCTCCCGGCCGTGGCGAGCGCGCTGGTCGAGGTCTCCGACCTCGGCGGTCTGCTCGACGATCACCTCGGCCAGCCGCCGGGCGGTCCCGGAAGGGGCATCCTTCTTCTGGCGATGGTGAGCCTCGACGATCTCGATGTCATACCCGCTGCCGAGCAGCCGGGTGGCCTCGGCGACGAGCCGGAGCAGCACGTTGACCCCGACCGACATGTTCGGCGCCCAGACCACGGCGACCTTGGTGGCGGCCTGCTCGAGGGCCGCGTGCTCGGCGTCGCCGAGGGCCGTCGTGCCGCTGACCAGCGCCGTGGCATGCTCGGCGCAGAGGGCCGCCGCGCGTGCGGTGACCTCGGGGGCGGTGAACTCGATCACCACCTCCGCCGCTGCGACCACCCGCGCCAGGTCGTCGCTGATCGCGACGCCGAGGTGGCCGAGGCCCGCCAGCGTACCCGCATCCTGACCGATCGACGGCGCGCCGGATGCCTCGACTGCGCCGACCAGCTCGAGCTGCTCGGCCGCAGCGACCTCCCGGACTAACATCCGTCCCATCCGGCCGGCAGCGCCGACCACCGCTGTCTTGATCATCGCTCCCCCGTTACTTGAGCAAGCCCTGGCGCTTCAGCTCGGCGCGAAGCAGCTCGATCCCCTCGTCGCCCAGCGGCAGCAAGGGCAGCCGGACTTCGTTGTCGGTGAAGCCGAGCAGCGACGCCGCTGCCTTGACCGGAATCGGGTTGGCGTCGATGAACAGCAGCTTCATCAGCGGCAGCAGCTGGAAGTGGAGGCGCCTGGCCTGCTCGAGGTCGCCCTTGCGTGCTGCGGCGATCATCTGCGAGGTCGCCTTGGGGGCCAGGTTGGAGACCACCGAGATCACCCCGGCGCCGCCCATCAACGTCAGTGGCACGCAGGTGAAGTCGTCGCCGGAGAGGACGACGAAGTCCTCGTCGCGGCAGGCAGCGATCACGTCGCCGCCGCGGATCAGCGAGCCGGTGGCCTCCTTGACCGCCACGATGCGGGGCAGCTTGGCCAGCTCGGCAAGGGTCTCGGGGACGATGTCCGAGGCGGTGCGGCCGGGGACGTTGTAGACCACGATCGGCAGCTCGGTCGCCTCGCTGACGGCCTTGAAGTGAGCGATGATGCCGGCCTGGGGCGGCTTGTTGTAGTAACCGGTGACGTGTAGCAGGGCGTCGGCGCCGCACTCGGCGGCGAGCTTGCTGAGCGTGATCGCCTTGGCGGTGGAGTTGGTCCCCGCGCCGGCGATCACGGGCACGCGCTTGTTGGCTTGCTCGACCACGGTGCGGATCACCAGCGCCGTCTCGTCGTGGGTCAGGTTGACCGATTCGCCGGTGGTGCCGCAGGGCACCAGCCCGTCGATTCCCTCGGCGATCTGCCACTCGACGAGGTCCTTCAGCTTGGCCGGGTCGACCTCGCCGTCTCGCATCGGGGTGACCAATGCGGTGATTGCTCCGCTGAACATGGGGGCTCCTTGTGGTCGGTTGGGCGGTAATGTACCGCAACGGGGGGGCGCGGAGAAAGCTGTCAGCCCGTGAGCTGGATGATCTTGCTGTGGGCGATGGAGACGAAGGCACCGCTGACCGTGAGCAGCCCCACCGCCACCGCCGCCAGCGTCGCGCCGCCGGGTGAGCTGACCTCGACCGCGCCGCTCTCGGTCTCCAGGGGCGTGTCCACCGGCGTCGGGTCCTGGTCAGCCGGGAAGCCGAGCAGCCGGAGGGTCAGGCGGCCGTCCTCGCCGGTGACCATCCGCGCGCGGGCGAGCCCGCGATCACTGACCTTGAAGCGGCAGACGATGGTGCCGCCGCCGCCCCGGGGGCTCACCTCCGCCTCCACGGTGTCGACCACCGCTGCGCCGTCTGCTTCGCGACGTCGCTCGATCTCGGCAAGCCCCGCCTGGCAGCGCCGATCCTCGGGGTGACGCTCGAGCACCCGGCGGAAGATCTGCTCCGCCTGGTTGAGCTTGCCCTGGTCGAGGTAGATCGATCCCACCGTGGCGGTGTCGAAGGGGACAGCTGCGTCGGCGCTAAAGATCTCGGGGGCATCTTGGCTCACTGTGATGCTCCTTCCACTCGGATCGGCCTGCTCATCCTTCGCCTCCCCCGTTGTTGTCGGCGTAGTCGTCGTGCTCCTCTTCGACGTGCTCGGCGTCGAGCAGCTCGCGGGCCCGGGCGATGTCGTGCTGGATCGCGGCGACGAGCTCGTCGAGCGAGGCGAAGCGCTGCTCCTCGCGCAGCCGCTGGCAGAAGAGCACCCGGATTCGCTGGCCTACCAGGTCCTCCGGCGGGAAATCGAGCAGGTGAGCCTCGATGATCATCCGGGTCGACTTCCGCACGGTTGGAGCCGTGCCGAAGTTGATCACCGCAGGGTAGCGGCGCCCACCAGGCAGGATCACGCGTCCGGCGTAGACGCCTCGCCCAGGCAGCAGCTCCGTCTCCGGCTCCAGGTTGGCGGTCGGGACGTCGATCGTGCGGCCGCGCCCTTCACCGGTGGTCACCTGGCCGGCGACACCGAACTCACGGCCGAGCAGCGCCTTGGCGCCGCGCATCCGCCCCATCAAGACGAACTCGCGGATCTTGGTGCTCGAGATCGGGATCCCGCCGGCGCGGACCAGATCTACGCTGTGGGACTCGAACCCCCGCTCGTCGCCGGCCTCGCGACCAAGGGTCACCAGAGTCTCCCGGGTGCCGCTGCGGTGGCGCCCAAAGACGAAGCCTCTTCCGGTCACCACGTGCCGCGCGCCGAGGCGCTGGACGAGGACTCGGCGGACGAAGGCTTCGGCGGACAGCGAGGCGAAGTCGCGGTCGAAGCGCTCGATCACCACCGCATCCAGGCCAGCATCTCGCGTCCCGACCTCCTGCATCAGGCGGAGCTTCTGTCGCTCGGAGGTGATCAGCGGCGGCGCAAGGTGTGGCTTGAAATACCGCGCGGGGTGCGGGTCGAAGGTCAAGGCTACGGCAGGTATCCGCTCTTGCCGCGCCAGCTCGATCGTCCGCGCGAAGAGCGCCTGGTGTCCGATGTGGACTCCGTCGAAGTTGCCGATCGCGACCGCGGTCCGCCCGCTGGCGAGGGATGGTTCGACCGTGGTGCTGGAACGAAAGACCTTCATCACGTCTGACCTCTACCAGCCGATTCGCGACGGCGCAAGCGTTCGGGTGTAGCAGGGCAGGGCAGGGCAGGGCTGGGCAGGGCAGGGCTGGAGGCGACAGGACCGTAACCCTGGCGCTCCCGTGGGGCGTACCACTAAAAGACCCGCAAAACTCGTCGAATGGCTAAGGTTGACAGCGGGTGCTCCTCTAAGATATCATAAACTTTAGGGGTAGTTTCGATTGATGCGCTCCGGTTTGGAGCGTCACCTTACTAAACTTGGCGATTCTGTGCTGGTCGGTCCAGTTGCGGAGAGGCTGCGCCGAGCGGAGAGCGAACGAAAGATCTCTTCAAGAAAGGGACGGTGTCCCGTGAGGCGCCTGGCACTGTTAAGCGTACTGGCCGTCACCCTGCTCGGCTGCGGCGGCGAGGTGGGCGACGGCTGGGAGCTCGGCCAGGAGCAACACGGCCAGCACACCGCGCTACAGGTCGACGTCGACGGAGACCAGTTGCTCCGTGCCGCGATCGCCCCGGAGCAGCCCCACCGCCTCAGGCCGGCGATCGACCCCGATCCCGGCGAGGCTAGCTCGACCCTGCACCCCGATCACTACACCCTCTCGGACGACGAGTTCTGCGGACACACCGGGTGTCCCGCTGACGAGACCGCGCCGTGCGAGCCCCACAACGCTGGCGTCGCCAAGCCGATGTGCGCTTGCCGCGTCCGCGGCTACCTCTTCGTCTGTCACTGATTAGCGGAAGCGGTAGCTGTTGTAGATCTCGAACCGGCGTGGTGGATCGACCACCCGGATCCAGCCGACGCGGTCACCCTTGACCCGCTGGCGCTCGACCTTGCAGCCCGGCCGGCAGCGGAGCGTCTCCAGCCAATGGAAGCGCAGCACCACTTCGGGGCCGCTGGCGTCCTCGACCGTGATCCGGTTGAACGCCTGGTGCACGGTGCCCGATCCGCGGGCGAAGTAGCTGACCTTGGTCGTGGTCTCGTAGACCCGGTGCGGATCGAGCAGGACACGGAACTCGAGCAGCTTGTTGCGCCACTCGAGCTTGCGCCTGATCGCGGTGGTTACCACCAGGCTCACCGCGTAACGCTCGAAGTAGGCCGCGAGCTCCGCCGGAGGGAGGTAGCCGTCGCGGTTGATCCGGAACTGGTTGGCGTCGACGTGGGGGACGTTGCGTTCCTTGAGCCCGCCGAGGATCGGTAGGTCGGTAGACCAGGCGAGGTACTCGCCGAGCTCGTAGTTCTCCACCAGCACCCGTCCCCCGCGGTGGTTGCGCAGCAGCCAGGCGCGAACCCTGGCGAAGTGGGGGGGGACGGGGGTGTGACCCATCCGGTACGGTCGCGGCTCGTTGAGCCCGGCGAGCCCTGAGGGAAGGTTGCCCTGGGCCACGGCCGCGGGCAGGTCGGTGGAGGAGCGGGGGATCAGCTCCGGCATGTAGTAGAGCGCGGTGCGCACCAGGCGCGGCACGGCGAGGACCAGCGCGAGGACGAGGATGATCCGCGCGCGCCGGTCGAGGCGGCGGAGACCGGCGCGGGAGAAGAGCTCGGCGAGCAGCACCGCGGCCGGGATCGCGGCGGCCAGCGTGGCCGGGGAGATGTGGCGGTGAGGCTGCATCTGCTTGGTGATCCAGAACAGCCCGCCGAAGTAGGCCCAGGCGATGGCGCCGCCGAGCAGCAGGATCAACGGCAAGAAGCGGCCGTCGCGCTCGTTGCGCCAGCGGTAGAGGCAGAAGCCAGCCGCGACGAAGCAGAGCATCCGCAGCATCGTGCGGACCGGGCCGCCGGTCTCCATCTCGGGCATCATCACGTCGAGGAAGTCGAGCAGGGCGTGGACCGGCGTCGGCTTGAGGAAGCTGGTCGAGTCCATGATGTAGTGGCGCAGCTCGAGCGCCGGTACGAGCCAGATCAGGGTCGTCGCCAGGGCGCCGAGCACCGCCAGCCAGAGCAGCGCGTGCTGGTGGAGGGCGAGCTCGCGGCGGTGGCGAAGATAGAGCCCGAGGCACGGCAGCAGCAGGGCGACGCAGGCGAAGGGGTGGATCAGCATCGCCAGCGCCGCCAGCAAGACGAGCCCCAGCCAGTGGTGGATCCGGGCCGGCGGCACCGTGGGCGCCCGCTCGGGGGGCCCGCGGCGGAGTCCGGCGAGGGTCCGGTAGAGCAAGGCGACCAGCAGCACCACGAGGTAGGACGTGGCCGCCCAGGAGATCATCCCGCAGTACCAGACCCAGTGGAGGAAGGAGTCGAAGAACCAGAGCAGGACCCAGAGTAGCGCGACGATCACCGCCCGCAGCGGGGCGACGCCAAACAGGCGCGCCGCGAGATAGCCGATGAAAGGCACCAGCAGGTGAACCAGCAGGATGTAGAGGTTGAAGGCCAATCCCGCAGGCACGCCGAGCCGGTCGGCGGCGATGACGAACAGCTCGAGCGACTTGCTGCTCAGGTCCTCGATGGCGCCGGCGGGCTGGCCGGCGAGCACGTGGGGGTCGTAGCCCCAGAGCCGGCCTGCGTCGTCGAAGGCCTTCTTCGCCCGGTCGACCTGGTAGAAATGCAGCGAGTAGTCGATGGTGTAGACCGGCGTGTTCGAGAACATCACCCGGGGTGGGGCGTAGTACCCGAGCAGCCCGAGGTGCAAGCCCAGCACGCCGGCGAAGGCGAGCAGGACCCAGCGTCGCCTGACGGTTGCCGGGTCGCTGGGTGGGGGGTGCTCCTCGTCGGTCATCGGCTCGCGGTCCCCCGTCTCAGTATCTGTGCTCGATGACGAAGCGGGCGGGGAGCGTGGGGGTGCCCTCGACACGGATGAAGCCAACCGGGTCGCGCGGGATCGGCAAGCGGCTCAGCCGGCAGCCGCGGGTGGCATCGGTCCGTCCACCGACGACCTGGGCGGCATCACGGCCGCTGCTGACCGGGCGGCAACGCAGCGAGCGCATGTAGTGGAACTTGAGCTCGAGGAGCTGGGTCCCTGGCGCCGGGCGCGCGTCGCTGACCTCGATCCGGTTGATCGCTGCCTTGACCTTCCCCGTGCCGCGCTGAAAGTAGCTGCCGGGGTGCTTGACGCGGTAGACGCGGTGGGCCTCGATCATCTTCATCGGCTCGAGGAGGTCACGTCGGGCTTCGACCATCTCGTAGCCCCGGTCGGTGGCGACGAAGTAGCGGATGTTGTAGCGGACCAGGTAGCGGGCCAGCTCGTCGCCCCAGTAGCGAGGGTCCTCGGGCGTGTCGCGGAAGATGAACGCCGCCTCGTGGATCAGGCGCCGATCGGGGAAGCCGCCGATGATCGGCAGCTCGGTGCCCCATCGCATCAGCTCACCCACCGCCCAGTGCTGGATCAGCACCCGGCCCTCGTCGGTCGGCAGGGTTCGCAGGTAGGTCGCCAGCTTGAGCTGATCGGAGAGCACCGGCACCAGCCGGAAGGTCTTCGGCTTGAACGTGGGCGGGGTCGGCGCCAGTGGGAGCACGGGCCGGTTGGGCGGCCTGACCCCTTCAGGGGGCCTGATCGGCGGATGTTTCGGCTTCGGGTGGATCTGCGGAAAGAACTGGAACACGCCCGCGGCTGCCCGTGGGATCAGCAGCACCAGCGCCAGCAACAGCAGCCCGCGGGAGGCGCTCGGCAAGGCCCGGAGCTGATCGAGGCGAAGGACTCGCGCCAGCCAGGGCCCGCCGAAGAGCGCCGCGGCGAGCACGCTCGGGACGACGAAGCGGTAGGGCTCGGTCTCGCGCAGCCCCGGAATCAGCGCGGCGAGGTAGGTCATGCCGTAGAGCCAGCAGATCGTCAGCAGGCCGATGAAGAGCCGGCCGTCGGCCAGGCGCTCGCGGCGCCAGACCCAGAGCGTGCCGACAGTCGCGCCGAGGGCGACGAAGCGCCAGCCGGTCCGCGGCTCGATGAACCCGGTGGTGACCGGGTTGACCAGCAGCTCGAAGTAGTCCCAGAAAAAGAACAGCGGCGTCGCCTGGCCGACCTTGCCCGAGGGCGCGACGAGATCGAAGTGCATCAGCGCTGGCCAGAGCCAGAAGAGGTTCGCCGCCAGGGCGAAGAGCGCCAGCCCGAACACCTCGGCGTGGCCGCGACGGTCGATCTGGCGCGCTCGTTTGGCGTAGAGGCCGACGAGGGGGACGACGAGGATCGCGAAGGCCCAGACGTGGATCAGCAGCACCAGCGAGAGCAATGGGAGCAACGCCAGCAGGTAGCGCAGCGCCCCCGTCTTGCTCACCGGGGCTTCCTCGGTCGCTGGTGCCGGCTCTCCCGCCTGCTCCGCCCGGCGGCCGGCGGCCGCCTCGAGCATCCGGTAGTAGAGCGCGATCACCAGCAGCGACAGGTGTGAGACGGTGGCGAAGGAGACCATCCCCCCCGCCCAGCAATGCCTGGTCGTCGAGTCGAAGTGCCAGAGCAGGATCGCCAGGCCGACGACGAACAGCTCCGCTCGCCGCCCGAGGCGCAGCAGGCGCGCGGCGAGCCACAGTGACAGCGGCAGCAACAGCGTCGTCAGCAGGGTGAACAGGTTGAAGGCCACCGGTCGCGGGACGCCGAGGCGGGTCAGACCGTAGGTGAAGAGGAAGTGAGCCTTGTTGTCGACGTCGAAGATCAGGCCCACCGGCACGCCCGCCAGCAGGTGCGGGTCGTAGGCCCAGAGCTTGCCGTACTGCTCGAGGACCGGGATCAGGGTGCTCGTCTGTTGGTAGTGAGTCTGGTAGTCGGGGAGGCCGTAAGGCAGGTCCCCGAAGAGCACGCTGGCGGGGAAGACATAGACGCAGAGGCCGAGGTGCGCGGCGTAGATCGCGGCGAAGATTGCTCTGAATCGACGTCTGTCGAGGTTTCCGTGGCTCATCGTCTAGCTCGCGAGCTGGACCAGGACGCTAGCTCAGAGAAGATAGCCCAAGTAGACCTGGGCCAGAAGCCCGAGCCAGGCGACGCCGAACAGCAGCCGCGTCAGGTCCCAGGTACGGTTTGCATGCTCCACGCTCAGCGGCAGCGGCAGCGCCGCGGCGAAGGCCAGCGAGACGAGGCTGCCGACGACGAAATAGCCGTAGGCGACGCTGACGACGACCAGTCCGCGGAAGATCCAGGCTACCCGGCGAGCGCCCAGCAGCACCGCGGTGCTGACCACGCCAGCCTCCCGATCGTCCGGCTCGTCACGGACGATCTGGATCGCCTCGTAGCAGCTGCAGAGCAGCGCGAGCAAGCCGATCAGGCGCCAGCCGGTGGGCGTGCCGGGCGCGCCGACGGCGGTCATCCCGGCCCCCCAGAGCACCATCGCCACCAGGTCGACGATCGGCCAGCGCTTGAGCCACATCGAATAGAAGAAGATCAGGATCGCGTTGAAGGCGAAGACCGCGGTGAGCAGCCAGGAGTGTAGCAGCGCGCTGCCGAGCAGCAGCAGCGCCAGGCCGACGAGCGCGCCGACCCCGGCGCCACGGTTTGCTGCGAAGAAGCGTGTCTTTGGCTGGTCCTTCTGCGGCGACGCGAGGTCGACGTCGATGTCGCAGTAGTCGTTGAGCAGATAGACGAAGATGTTGAGCGCCAGCGAGTAGGCCGAGCGGTAGGCCAGGTCGCCCCACGGCAGCGAGAAGGCGAGCATCATCGACACCGTCACCGGCAGGTTGTTCAGCTCGCGCTTGCGTACACGGTAGGCGAACGACTCCCAGGTGATTCGGAGAGCGGCGAGGACCGGGTTCACGGCGTCGGCGCGGTCATCGTCGGTCCGGTGGTCCGCGGTCCGGTCGTCGGCGGTCGGGTGGTGGGGCTCGCTGGACATGATCTACACTGCGCGGTCGCACGATGTGGTCGCCGACCAATGGTACTATCTTCTCGCGCCGATGCTGCTC
>JAUVBO010000892.1 GCA_030591195.1 Pseudomonadota bacterium | reverse complement strand
GCGTTCTGGTTCGGCAACACCAGCCGCGACCAGTACATGGGGATGATCTTTGGCCACTCGATCGCCTATGACGCGCTGGCCACCTCGCCCCAGCACCGGGCGATGATCCGTGAGGACATCGTCAAGATCGCCACCGAGCTACTGACCCAGCGCAAGCAGCTGCCGGTGACGATCGAGCTTGGCGGCAAGAAGTTCAAGGTCCCCCTCGATCTCGAGTACGTGATCCTCAACCCGGCCGAGTACGTCGACGGCGGCCCCTACATCCGCATCGGCGGCGAGTCCAACAGCTCGGACTACGACGACTCGACGCTGCTCGGGCTACGCGAGTTCTTCCCCGACTTCGGCAAGGTGCTCCAGCAGGTGCCCTTCGTCGGCGCGCTGATCCCGTCGATCCCGCGCTACGGCAGCGTGGTGATGCTGGCGACGATCCTCCGGGTGGCGATCCAGGTCACGGAGGGCGTGCCCGCGCTCGCATCCGAGCACGCCGCCTTCCGCGCCCACTACCAGGCGAAGATCGGCGGCTGGCTGGCGACGATCAAGCAGTACACGTTCGTCAACCAGTTCAAGTGCTTTGCCGGCTACTTCGGGCTCAACATCGTCTACATGCCGATGTACAACCTGATCCGGCTCGAGCCCGACCCCGCGATCCGCGCGGCGCTGCAGAACGAGGTGCTGCTGCCGCGGCTCTGGTCGCTGGTCCGCGAGCACAAGAACGTCTTCTTCGGCTACCTCACCGCGAGCCAGGCGCCGGGCGCCCTCTCAGTGACCGAGCGCGACGCGTTGACCGCCCAGCTCGACCAGTTCCCCCCACCGCCCTACAACCAGATCCAGCTCAACAACGACGCCAAGTACCCGGAGGACAGCAAGTGCGCTGACCAGTCCAAGGTGGCGCTCGACGTCAAGGACCGCCCGCGATCGGACTTCATCTGGCAGCGCAACCCCTTCAGGTTCGCCAGAACCGCCACCCCAAACCCGCGGGACGTCTTCCCGGGCGTCGACTACCTGCTCGCTTACTGGCTCGGCCGCGCCGAGGGCTTCATCAGCGCCGACGACGACGCCTGCCTCCGGTGGCAGGATCAGTGACCGCCGTGGTGGGGACGGGTGTCACCGTCCATGGGCTATGCCAGCGTAACAGCCTGGATTCATAGACACTGACAAACGGGCATGGTCCCTGCATCCTTCGTGCGGGCGATGTTTCGCAAACCAACCCGGCTGTGCGTCTGCCTGCTCTCCGCTCTCGTAGCTTGCGGCCCCGCGACAGATCTCGCCGGTCCCGCCGAGCACACGGGTGGCAAGGCAGACGGGGTCAGCGACTCCCAGGCCTGGTTCGAGCCCCGGGTGGTCACCGCGACGCTGGCCGTCCACGCCGAGCGCGGCGACCACCAGCTCGCCGCCGACGCCCGCATCGTCGTGCTGCGCTCGTTCTGGGCCGAGGGCCGGATGCAGTACCTCTACGCGGACGCTGACACCTTCGAGGCCGGTCTGGTCGACACCGTGGCGCTGCTGGCGGCGAGCCGGGCAGCCAACGACGGCGAGCACGACGACTCGCCGTACCTCTCCCAGCTGGCCCGGACCAGAGCCACCGCCCTCGAGCGGCTGGTCGACAACGAGTCGTCAGCCAGGCCGCAGGTGCGCTTCGCGGTGACCGCCGACATGTGCCAGTCCAGTCGCCCCTGGGAGCGCGGGCTGTTCGACTGGCTGCTGCAACACGGTGCTGAGCTCGGCAAGCCGGCGCCGGTGGGCATCGCCCTGACCGGGATCTGGGCTCGCCGCTGGGGCGCCGAGCTGGAGCAGCTGATCCGCTGGCGACGCGACGGGCTGCTCGAGCTGACCTGGATCAACCACTCGTACCACCACCAGCTGAGCAAGGTCGGCAACAGCTACCTCTTTCTCACCGACCCGAGCATCGACTTCGTCTCCGAGGTGCTCGACCTCGAGCGCCTGCTGCTCGAGAGAGGCGAGCTCCCCTCGCTGCTGTTTCGGTTCCCGGGCCTGACCCACGACGAGCACCGCCTGGCCCAGCTCAACGACCTCGGCCTCTTCGCTCTCGACGCTGACGCCTGGCTCGCCAAGGGCCAGCCGGCCCAAGACGACTCGGTGGTGCTGCTGCACGGCAACGGCAACGAGCACCAGGGCATCGAGCTCTTCTTCGACCTGGTTCGTGGCCTCGGCGAGGAGCTCGCCACCGGCGAGGCGGCCCTCGCCGACCCCCACGACGTCCTCGCGCGCTGAGCTACCGTAGCAGCCCGCAGGTCTGATATCGTCGACGCCTCTCGCGAGTGGAGGTGAGATGTCGACCTTGAAGGCCATCGCCCTGGCGCTGTCGGCTGCCGTGTTCGTCGGCGGCCTCGGCTTCATGCTCTACAACCAGTCACGGCTGATCGAGGCCGTGGCGCGGTTCCTCGGCTAGCGCGGCCGTGATGGGAATGCTCAGCTCGGTCCCGGGGCTCATCCTATTGCTGGTGCTGGCGGTCATCGGCCTGGCGGCCCAGGTCGTCGTCCTGGTGCTCGCCGTCCGCCGCGCCTCACGTCTCTCGATGGTCCGACTCCGGATCCAACGCGCCGAGCCCGCCGGCGAGGCGCCGCCTGGCGACGCGCCTGCGCCGCTCAGGCCGTGGCTCGAGCTGGTCGCGCTGACCGCCCTGTTGCTGCCGGTGGTCGTCGGCGCGGCGCTCTGGATCGACGGCCGCGCCTGCGCCATCGCCGCGCTCACCCCCCCCCCCTTGGCCAAGGTGAGCCTGCTCGCCGTCTACGTCGCCAAGCTGATCAGCGCCGGACTGCTGACGGCGGTCGCGACCGGGGCCCAGCTGCTGGTCGCCGGCGTGGGGCTCGGGTTCTGCTTCGCTGCCCGCGGCCAGGCCCGGTCCCTGGAACAAATCATCGCGGCCAAG
>JAUVBO010000255.1 GCA_030591195.1 Pseudomonadota bacterium | reverse complement strand
TAGCCAGAAACTCCGCCTGGTTGATCGTCGAGGTGTAACTTTGGCGGGGTGTATGAATCGTCTCACCCTCCAAAGTGACACTCTTGCGCCCAGGGAAGCGTCAGAGTGTCAAGTTAGGCGGGGAGATGGCGCATCCCCAGGACAAACGCGACCGGAGGTGTAACTTTGGCGGGGTGTATGAATCGTCTCACCCTCCAAAGTGACACTCGTGGTTCGGGCCAGCTGTTTCCCCTCTGACAGATTCGTCCGCAGGCTGGTGGCCGAACTAGCCCCACGACAGGTGCGCACTGCGCGTTTGATCGGGCCCTGGCGGGGCGTTTCCCGATCATTCGTGGGCGACCGCCGTGGCGCTCACCCCTCGGCGATGGTGGTCGGCTCCGTGACCAGTCGGCGGGTCAGGTGTCCGGGGCTTAGCCTGGCGGTTGCCTTCGGCGGTGGTGATGGAGCCTGGGGCACCGCCGCCAAAGGGCTGATATTGCAGAAGCAGAGTGCCGGACCGCCCCTGGCATCGGCCTTGCAGTATCGTCCGGCATGAGCCGGAAGCAGTCAGTAGTGAAAGTGGCAGAGCCGAGGAGGGGCGCAAGTTGATCGTGGCAGGTGCTGCCGAGCCCGGCCACTGGGGCCAGCGGGTCAGGGGACGCAGCACTGGACCGAGCTGTCTCCGGGGCAGCCGAGGAACGGCACCGGAGTGCCGAGGGGGGCGCTGCCCGTCGCGGTCCCGTCGCAGGTGACGACCTTCATGCAGGTGCCGCCGCGCAGATCGCACTGGGACGGGCCGGCGACCGCAGCGCCGGAGACGGTGCTGGTCATCGCATCGCTGGGGTGGGCGTAGTCCACCGTCACGCCGGTCGCCGGGTAGTAGATGCCCGTGTTGCCGGTGTTGTAGTCATACAGGTTGTCGTGCTTGACTAGCCTGAAGGTCACCTCGCGCTCCTGGTCGAAAGGGTCGCGGCAACTGGTAGAGTCGTCATCGCACTTCTTGGCGCTCATCACACGCTCGCGGACCGCGTAGATCTTGCGCACCCAGCTGCCAGCCCGCGCGATCTGCTGCATGCGCTCGATGTCGCTGTTCTGGTTGCGGACGCAGCCGTGAGAGCCCGACGCGAGGCGGATCGCGAACCAGTCGAGGACGCCGTTGCCGATGGTACCGTGCAGGTACTGGTAGCTGCGGTCGAGCTTGGCGGTCCACTCACCAAAGGCACCGTTGCTCTTGTCGTTGCACCACGACGGGTAGTCGGCGTTGCTGTAGCAGTGGATCCACTCCTTGATCGTGTGGTCGCCGACCCGCGTCTTGGAGTTCATGTCGTAGCCGTCGTACTTGAGCTGACCGACGACGACCTTGTTGTCCTGGTACTTCAAGCCATTGTAGAAGACTTGGATCCGCTCGGCGGGGATGTTGAGCACCACCGTCGGCAGGCCTCCAGGGGTGCCGCGGATGATCTCGTCCGCCGCGTCGAGCAGCTGGGGCCGGACCGGGACGTATTGATCGTAGGCCTGACGGTAGGCGCCCTGCGACAGCAGGCCACCGAATTGAACCAGGGCTACAGGGTTGTGGATCATCTCGAGCAAGGCCTGGTGGACCTTGCGCAGGTCGGACCAGCGCTTGGCCGCCAGCAGATCGCCGAACTCGCGCTGCAGCTCGGGGTCCTGGCTGAAGACCGGGCGCAGCTCGTCTTTGCCCGCCGAGCGGTACCAGGGCGTCGAGTCCTTGACCCACTTCTGCCGCAGCGCATGCGTCAGCTTGGTCACCACCGCGGTCGGCAGGTTCGACTCCACACCCCTGGCGAGGTAGGCATTGGACGTGTTGCCCAGCGGCCCATCGCCCTTGCCGGCCTCTCCGGTCGGCCCGGTTTCGTCGACCATCGGTCCGCAGGCGATTCCGCCCCCCAAGACCACCAACCCTATTACGATGCTCAGCTTGCGCGTCATGACCCAACTCCTGCCTGGTTCTGAGAGTCTGCTCTCGGGACACTGCAACAGGCGGACCAGTCCTCCACGCGGGCCATCTGTCGGAATTTAAACGCATCTCAATGTTTGTGGTGCTGGAGCCGCCAGGGTCAACTGGCCCTTGGTAGCCGCCGATCTGGCTGGTGGACTTGCCGGTTGTTGGAGAGTTCTCCCCCGGTAGGCAACTGTGCGATGGATCATTTTCTTTCGCGATTACGACATCTCAGGGCGATATCGCCTGGCACGGATGTTGGATCTATCGCGGGTCATGCAGAAAACCAGAGTGATGTTGGTGGCCCTCCTGGTGACGATGTTGCCGACGGACTTGTGGGCCGCGGGCACGGACGCCGAGATCCGGGTCAGTGGCGACGGGCTCGCGTTCGTCGCCGCCAGGGTGCCAGCTCTGCTGCCCCAGTCGGTGAACATCGGCTACAAGAAGGGCAGCCTGCTCAACTGCCCGATCGGTGGCGACAGCGAGATCTGGGCCGAGAACATCACCTTCAAGCCGACGATCAAGAAGCTCGAGATCATCCCTCAGACCGGCAAGATCAAGGTCTTCCTCGCCCTCGGCGGATCGGGCACGGCCAAGGCCGGCGTCACCAAGCTGGGTTGCATCACCGGCTCGCTGACCTGCAACGTCTCGGCGACGCTCGACTACGGTGAGGCCACCGCGATCTTCACGCCGAGCATCGTCAACGGCCAGCTCAAGCTGACCAAGACCAGCGTTGACCTCAACGTCGGCGACAAGGCGGTCAACGTCAACCTCTCGGGCTGCGGCATCGCTGGCGAGCTGATCGAGAAGGCCGGCTCCTGGCTCCGGGGCTGGTGGGTCGACGCGCTCGAGTCGTGGGTCGAAGGTGAGCTGGTCAAGGCGCTGCCGGAGATCATCGAGGACAAGGTCGGTGACATGACCAGCCTCGGCGGCTCGGTCTCGTTTCCCGTGGGCGGCGTCACCGCCAGCTACGACGTCTCCGGGACGGCCAAGCGGGTGGTCAGCTCCTCGACCGGCGGCCTCGGCGTCGGCATCGACGTCGGCATCGTCAGCAAGAAGAAGGCGGCCTGCTACAAGGCGCTCGCCTCGTATCCCACCCCGACCAAGACCACCACCACCCCGACCTTTTCCTTCTCCGGTAGCGAGCACCTCGGCGTGGCGCTGTCGGCGGGCACCCTGCGTCAGGTGGTCTACACCGCCTGGCAGTCGGGGCTGCTCTGCTACTCGAGCGCCCGGCTCAAGTCCCTCGGGCTCGAGCCGGGGATGCTCACCGCCGGGGCGATCCTGCTCGGGCTGACCGGCATCGACACGGTCAAGGCGCGGGCGCCGCGGGTGCCGCTGGTGACCCTGGTCACGGGCAGCTCCGCCCGGGCGGACCTCAAGATGACCGGCTTCGAGATCGTGCTTGAGGGCAGCGACGCCGCCGGACCGACGACGATCACCGCCACGGCGAACATGACCTTCAAGATCAAGGTCGACTACAACCCGTTTTCCGGCGCGCTGGTGATCGACAGCTTCACCACGACGATCGACAAGCTCTCGGTGGGGGGCGGCGCCCTCGACGAGCAGATGTTTCAGCAGCTGCTCGAGTCGGTGCTGGTGCCGATGATCGACGGCGAGCTCAACGGGCTCAAGCTGCTGCCCCACGTCGCCCACCAGGTCGGTGGCTTCCTCGACCCGTACTACCTGTACGTGACCCGGGGCAAGACGACCAGCAGCCACATCTACGTCTACGGGAAGATCTTCGACCGCCCGTCGAGCGACAGCAAGGCGCCGACGACGACCATCATCAGAAAGCCCGCGTCGGTGGTCGGTCCGCAGATCTTCCGCCTGCTCGCCTCGGGTTACGACGACCAGACGCCGCGCAAGCTGGTGCGTTTTCGCTGGAAGGTCAACAGCGGCAGCTGGGGGATCACGACCTTCGGCCGGGGCAAGGAGCTCAAGCTCGAGGACGGCCGCTACACCGTCGAGGCCAAGGCGGTGGACCTCAACAACAACACCGACGCCACGCCGGCCAAGGTGACCTTCGAGGTCGACGGTACTTCGCCGACGCTGACCGTGGACGAGGTCCCCAAGGAGATCGCGAGCTCGAGCCTGCGGGTCGGCTACCTCGCCAAGGACGACCACACCTCGCTGACCGAGATGCGGGTGACCTACAAGCTCGAGCGCGACAACATCACGGTGCTCGACAGCACCCCCCTGCCCCGCGGGGCCAAGGAGATGGTCCTCGAGGGCTTGGCCGACGGCGAGTACTGGTTGACCGTGATTGCCGAGGACAAGGTCGGCAACCTCTCCGAGCCCGAGGTCCGGACCTTCATCGTCGACGGCCAGGGCGCGCCCGCCGAGCAGCCGCCCCCCGAGGTCGTCGGTGTCGCCCCCCCCGCCGGCCCTCCGGCCGACGGCAGCGAGCCCTTCGACGTGGTCGGCGGCTGCGCGGTGTCCGGCGGTGCTGCCGACGGGCTTCCGCTCGGGCTGTTGCTGCTCGGCCTGCTGCTCCGCCGCTGCTCCCGCCGCCGCCGCTAACGACCCCCGGAGTCGGCTGGTCAGCGGAGCAAGAGGTAGTAGACCAGCGCGCCGATGGTGCCCACCAACACCAGGATCAGCAGCAGGTTGCCCACGGCTCCGGTGCCGGGGACCACGCCGCCCGGCTGCTTCGGCGGGTGGTCACGCACGGCGATCAGGTCGGCGCCGACCGTCGGGCGGCGAAGGGAGACCACGGGGCTCGGCGGCGTCACCTCGGCGGTCGGGCCGTGGATGTGCACCCGCAGCCGTCGTCCGGCGATCACCAGCAGGTCCTGGTCGAGCAGTGGCATCGGCTCTGACCCGAGGATCTGCTGGCGCCCGGCGCGCTCGACCCGCAGCTCGGTGTCGCCGTCGACCCGCCGGGCCAGCAGGCGTGCTTCGTCATCGTCAGCGAGCAGCTCGCAGGCGATCGCGGCCTGCTTCCAGCAGATCTCGCCTTGGCGGCTCAGGCCGAGGCCAGTGGTCCCGCCAGCCACCGCGACGCACTGCATGAAGCGCGTGGCCCTCGCGGGGTCGGCGTCGAGCTGCTCGAGACAGATCGAGATCGGTAGCGTCGTCATCGCGGGCTCACTCGCAGGCTGACCGTTGGCCTAATACCCCCAGCGCGCCACGACCTGCTCGAGGTTGTCGCGCTCGCCGACGAAGGTCACCTCGTCGCCCTGCTGGAGCTTGGTGTGGCCGCTGGGCACCATCGCGTGCCCGTCGCGGAAGACCTCGAGCACCCGGACGTTCATCGGCAGGCGCAGGTCGCGCAGCGCCAGCCCCTCGAGGTCCGGGTCGTCGATGGTGATCTGCACCACCTCGTGCTCCGGGTCGCGGTGCAGCAGCAGGGCGGCGGTGTTCGGCATCCGGACGAACTGGTCGAAGAGGTTGACCATCGCCGAGGCCGGCTCGACCACCTCGGCGCCGAGCTCGGCGAAGCGGTCCGACCAGGAGAGGTCGTGCAGCCTGACCACCAAGCGCTTGATGCCGTACTTCTCGTAGGCGATCTCGCAGGCCCGGTAGTTGTCCGCGTCGGAGGCGAGCATCGCCACCACCGCGTCGGTGGCGGTGGTCACCAGCTTGCCGATCGACGCCTCGTCGAGCTGCTCGATGTGGTGCTCCTCGACCTCGGGTGCCTCGGCGACGTGCTCGACCTGCGCGGCGTCTCGGTCAGCGATGATC
>JAUVBO010000540.1 GCA_030591195.1 Pseudomonadota bacterium | reverse complement strand
GGGAACCGGGCGGCCAACGCGCGGCGAGCCGCGTCGCGGCGTTCGCGTAGGGTGGCGAGGGTCTCGTTGGCGCCGGCTACCAGCGCGTTCGGGATCGTGTGCACCCGATGGGTGAGCAACGGCAGGCTGCGGTATTGCTCGGAGATCTGCCGCGAGACGCCGATCAGCGCGTGGCTGAGGTAGGCGCCCATGGCGTTGACCGACTTTTCGAACAACCTGTCCATGGTGGTTCGCTGCTCGAGGCCGTGGATCGTGAACAGCGCGGCGCGATCTCGCCGCAGGCGACGGGCGAGGGCGGTGAAGAAGGCCGCCTTGTAGGAGTGGCTGTGGATCACGTCGATCGCGTCGCCCCGCAGCGCCGTGCCGAGCTCGTCGAGCAGCCTGGTCGAAAAGCGCTCGCGGGTCTCGAACAGGCGCAGCTCGATGTCGAAGCTGCGGGCGCGCTCGACCAGCCGCGCGCAGGATTGCTCGCCGGCGCGCATCTCTTGCACCAGATAGAGCAGCGAGCGGTCGATCCTGCCCTCGAGGGCCTCGGCCAGCGAGCAGGCCACCGCCTCGGCGCCAGCGAAGGATCCCGAGCAGATCACCTGAGCGACGTTCATCGTCCCCTCACTTGGTGGTGGCGATCGATCGCCCGGCAGGCGGCAGCGGCGAGGCCACGATCCTTGATCAGCACCACGCTCCGCGGCGTCTTGTCGACCGCGTCGCCGAGCTCGCTGGTGGTCGACAGCCGCCGTGTCGCGACGCCGTGGGCGTCGAGCGACCGCATTAGCTTGCTGGCCGTCGCCTCCGAGGCGTCATCGGCGATCAGCGCCAGCCACCCCTTGCCCGCGCCACGCCGAGCCTCGATCTTCACCCGGTCACTGCCCGAGACCAGGTGCCGGCCCCCCTGGGCGATGCGCAGCAGGTCACGGACCTGGTCAGCGAGGGCGGCAGCGATCGTGTGGGCCAGCTGGTCCGGCGAGAGGCTCTCGATGCAGGATCGCTCAGGACAGACGAACGCGGCCTTGCCCGGGATCTTCCCCTTCAGGTCGGGTATCAGGGTCCCCTGTCGGTCGTCGACGATCCGGATCAGCTCGTCGGCGGCCCGACGTGCTCCGCATCCGGCGCACAGCGCTGTCTGTTCGCGGCGGCCCACGGCTCACTCGACCGTGGTCCAGCCGAGATCGCCCTTGAGGTAGCGTCGCAGGCCTTCGACGGCGGCGGCGTTGAGCACGACGAAGGTCCGGCAGAGCCTGGCCAGCCTGCCGGCGCCTTGCTCGCCACCCTTGAGCGCGAGGCCGTAGGCCACGGTCTGGCCGGCGAGGGTCGCGAGATAGAGCGGCCAGGGCGGGGCGAAGGTGGCCACCAGCACCAGGTTCGAGGCGTAGAGCGCGCCGAGGGCGAAGGGGCAGACCAGCCGCAGCACCTTGTGCGAGAGGTACTGCCCGGCGAGGCGGTTGCGGCGCGGGTCGAGCAGCCCGGGCAGCAGCTCGAGGATCTGGTAGTTGCCGGCGAGGGTCCGCGCCTTTCGCGAGAACTCGCCCGCGATCTCGGCCTCGCGATCGAAGACCCGGGCCTCTGGTTCGAGCAGCACGCGGAAGCCTTGCATCGCGATCTGCATCGGCGTGTAGACGTCGTCGAGCAGCAGTCCCTCGGGCAGGTCGTGGTAGAGGTGTCGACGCACCGCGAGCAGCGCGCCGGTGGCGCCGACGGTGGAGTCGAAGTGGCTCTCGGCGCTGCGGATCAGCTTCTCGTAGGCCCAGTAGGCGCCCGGCCCCGCCTCGCGCTGCATCATCAGCTCGCCGCTCACCGCGCCCACCCCGGGATCGGCGAAGGGCGCGACCAGCGCGCGCAGGGCGCCCCGGTCGAGCTGCTGGCGCGCGTCGCAGAAGACGACGATCTCGCCGCGGGCCCGCGCCACGCCGCGGTTGAGCGCTGTCGGCTTGCCCCGGGCCTCGTCGAGCCGCTCGAGGGTCAGCGCGAGACCCGAATGGCTCGCGGCGTAGTCGGTGACGATCTGGTCGGTGCCGTCGGTCGATCTGTCGCTGACGATGATCACCTCGAGCCGGTCAGCCGGGTAGTCGAGCTCCGCCAGGTTGTCCAGCTTGGCGCCGATGTTGCGCGCCTCGTCGTGGGCGGCAAGCACCACCGAGACCCGCGGGGTGATCGGCCCGAGGTGATGATTGTCGCGGCGGCGCAGCCGGGCGAGCAGGTTGATCAGCAGCGGGTAGCCCGCGTAGGTGTAGGCGATGATCCCCGCCGACCCCCAGAAGATTGCCGATGGAATGACCCACATCGAGACACCTCACCTCTGGCCTGACGGGTGACGACCTGGTTCGGGCTCTGGGGCCGAGAGGGGGCGGGGCTGGGTGGTCTGGCGCCGGTCATCGAGGGCGCCCAGGTCGTCACCCGGGAAGGGCGGCACCTGGCCGAGGGGCTCGAGCTTCAGCTGACGCACGTCGTCGAGGTCGTGGATCCGCGAGTCGAAGGCGCCGACGCCGATGCCGATCACCGGCCAGAGGGCGAAGAAGAGCACCGCGCCGAGGATCGATAGGCGCCAGCGTCGCGACAGCTCCGGGGTTGGATCCCGCCCCCAGTCCACCGGCTCGAAGCGCATCAGCAGCTGCTGGCGCTCGAGCGCCGCCCGAAGCTCGTTCTCCGTCTGGTTCGAGCCGGCGCGCTCGAGGGCCAGCTGGAGCTTCGCGATCTCGGCGTTCAGCCGGCCGAGGTCGACCCGCAGCCGGGCGACGTAGATGCTCTCGCCGCCGGCGCTGAGCCTCTCGCGCAGGGCGCGTTGCTGGGCCTGGGCGTCCTTGAGCTTCTGGCGGGCGACGAAGCTCTCGGGGTTGTCCTCGAAGGCGGCCTTGAGCTTGCGGACCCGCTCGCTGAGCAGCTCGAGGTCGAGGTGCCCCTGGCCGGCACTTCCGGCCAGGTCGAGCCGCTTGTGGGCGCGCTCGCGCTGCAGCACGTCGACCCGCTGGCGAAAGGCGGCGGACAGCGCCCGGGCGCGGTTGGCGGCGACCTTGGCCAGATCTGAGCGCACCTCGGCCTCGTGCTGGCCGACCAGCTCGCCGATGCTGCGGGCGACCTTGAGCGCGGTCTGGGGATCGGAGTAGCTGAACTTGATCGTCACCCTCGCCGAGCGCGGCTTGCCGGTGGCCTGCCAGTCCTCCTTGAGGAAGTAGTTCTGGAAGACCTTGATCGTGATGTCCTCGCGGAAGGCGTCGATGGCGGAGCCGTAGTCCACCGCCAGTACCTTGGGGTAGAGGCCGAGTCGCTGGATCAGCCCGAGGCAGCGCGCCTTGGTCAGTACGCCATCAGCCACGTACTCGCGCAGCCGTGCCTTGGTCTGGTAGTGCCCCTCCTCGGGGTCGGGCGAGCCGCTCCGCTCGGCGACCCGGAAGGTGACGCTGGCGTCGAAGGTCTCGCGCTTGAGCCCCTGGCGAGCCACCACCATCACCACGGCGAGCACGGTGAAGAGGCTGACCCGCAGGGGTCGGGCGATCGCTCGTCGGCGGAGCCGGCTGAGCTGCTGGCGGAACTCGAGCCAGCCGGGCTCGGAGCGCGACCACTCGCGCTCTGCGTCCGCTTGCTGTTGCTCGTGGTCCTCGCTGGTCATCGGTCGCCGCTAGGGGACGAAGATCCGGTCACCAGGCAGGATCACGATGTCCTGCTCGGCAGCCTTGCCCGCGGCAACCGATGGATAGTCGATCGGGATCCGGCGGGTCTTGCTGCCCGACCCCCGCCGGACGACGATCGTCGAGCGGCCGTCGGCGAAGCGGGTGGGCCCGCCGGCCATGGCGATCGCCTCGTTGACCGTGACGTACCTCTGCGCGCGGAAGAGCCCTGGCCGGGCCACCTGCCCGGCGACGGTGAAGCTGTAGCTGTTGACCTGGGTTACCGCGACGGTGACCGTGGCGCCGACGACGTAGGCCTGGACCTTGCGCTTGATCTCGGCCTGCAGCTCCCGGGTGGTCCGGCCGGTGGCCCCGAGGTCTCCCACCTGCGGCATGGTGATCGTGCCATCCGGCCGGATGGTCGCCGCGGTGCTGAGGTTCGGGTTGCGCCAGACGGT
>JAUVBO010000592.1 GCA_030591195.1 Pseudomonadota bacterium | reverse complement strand
GCTAGCGCGTGTCCCAACAGCTGAGATGTTTGCTGCTTTTCGGCACGGAAGGTACTCACCTCTCGCTGGATGGTTAACCATCCGTGGACCACCAAGACCAGGCACATGCCCAGCAGCATGCCGGCAGCGAGCTTGAAGACGAGACGCATCACTCAATAGCCCACGGAGCACTTCGGCGCCCGCAATTGCCAAGGCGATCCATCGATCGCATCCCCCTCCCGCGCCCTGTTGGAGGAACCCCGAGAAGCTCCGAAAAACTCCCGGCTCCTTCACCGTGAGGCATTAGGTCACACATCTCGAGTTGCAGCACCGCAATGACGGTGGAATATCGGGAATTGTCGGTGGCACGCGAAATGCAAACCCCGAGTCGGCTCGCCTCGGAGGTCTGCTTGCTGAAGATGATCAACATTGGCTCCTGGCCCCGGTCCTTTCGCTGGACCATCGCCGGAGCGCTGATCGGTCTCGCGATGCCCCTGGGCCTGATGCTGTTGGACGCTGTGCGGGCCGGCCCTGTTCCGACGCTCGACTGGGTGGCTCGCGAGCTGACCTCACGGCCACTCGTCTACAGCTATATCACCTTGTCCAGCGCCGTGGTGTTTCTGCTGCTCGGGCGGCATGTCGGCCGACAGCTCGACAGGTGGCAAGGCCTATCGTGCACCGACCAGCTCACCGGCCTGTGGAATCGGCGGATGTTGACCGACCGAATTGCCGAGGAGCTCAGGAGCTGCGACCGACAGGGCCAACCGCTGGCCGTGCTCTTCATCGACATCGACAGGTTCAAGCGAGTCAATGATCGCCAGGGCCACGCCGCCGGGGACTCCGCCATTTGCTACGTGGCGGACTGCCTCAAGCAGACCTGCCGCACCTCCGACGTTGTCGCGCGGTATGGGGGGGACGAGTTTGTGATCGTCGCCCCGGGTCTCGACGCCCGGAGCGCCAAGACCTTGGCGGAGCGGATCCGCTCGGTAGTCTCGGATGGATCCGAATCATCCGCGGCGTCGTCGTCCTCGCAGCTATCGGTCTCGATCGGGGTCGTCGCCGTGGCGGAGCCCTCAGGGGTTCAGCCGCGGTCGGTCTTGGCAGCGGCTGACAAGGAGCTCTACTCGGCGAAGGTCACTCGAAACTGCGTCAAGGGAATGACCCTGCAGCGCACAGCGGCGGACCGATCCGAGCTTGCCCTCGAGAGCTCGTTAGCAAGGAAAGGCTGCAGACGATGAATGAAACACTCAGACATCTTGAGCCGGGGGCCGCCCGCCCATTTCGCATCTTGTTGGCAGAGGACGATACGGAGCTGCGCGAGCTGATATCCTGGGCGTTAGGCCAAAGAGGCTATCAGGTGGTCCAATGCCGGGATGGCGATGCCCTGATGAAACACCTCGGTCCGCCTGGCCCGGGCGTGATCGCCGAGGAGGTGGATCTCGTGATCTCCGACATTCGCATGCCGGGCTCCACGGGCCTGCAGGTTCTCGCCAGGGTCGGGGACCTTGAAGAGCCCCCGCCAGTTATCATGGTAACCGCCTTTCCCGACCAGGAGACGCGAGACCAGGCAGAACGACTACACGCTGAAGCGCTGTTCGCCAAGCCGTTCGAGCTGGAGGACCTGCTCAACAAGGTTGAGGCGCTGGCGCTGATGAGCTTTGCCTCAGGACGCCGGCGCCGTCGCCCGGCCAGCAAAGGTCACTCGTCGGTGCAGTTTCCGATCGAGATCGCCTTTGATGGTAACTTCGAGTCGGGGCCGCTGGAGGCGTCGATCAAGGAAGCAGCCCGCCAGCTGAATAGATACCGAGAGGCGGTCTCGTCGTGTCGGGTGAGGGTCTACCAAAACGGGCTTCGTCAGCCTGGCAAGCACGACTGGCAAGTACACCTCGAGATCTCAGTCCCCGGAGCACGCCTGGCGATCAACCACGATCCCAGCCCCGCGAACAGGCATGGGAACCCAGATGTAGCTATTCGGGCGGCGTTCGCTACCGCGCGCCGGCGGCTCGCCAAGCGCCTTCATCACAAGGGCGCGGAGCCGCTGAGTTGAGTGTCTCGAAGATCGTCAACGCCAGGGTGCTCGGGAGCGCGGCGCCTCAGCCGTTGACGTGATCGCCGATGCGGCGCATCCGCGCCAGCTCTTCGGGTCATCCGCTTCGGCTCGAGCAGCTTGCTCCAGCGGGTCGCGGTGAAGGAGACCACGCCCGGCCGGAGCGACCTGCAGGCCGGTCCGGCCGAGGATCAGCGCCGCGGGGCAGGTCGGCTGCCGGACAGCTGGCAACGGCGCGAGCGAGCGGCAGGCCGCGGGCCTTCCCCTACCGGCTGCGGGCTCACTACTACTCCCGTGGCCCGATGGGCTACGGCATGGGCAAGCTCCAGGTGATCCAGCACGACGGCCAGGGCGCGCTGCGTTTTGCTGACAGGCCGTTCGTCGTGATGAACGACAAGGCCTACGCCGAGCTCGGCCAGGTCAAGGGTCCGCTGTAGCGACCTCGAGGGGGTCCCGCTGGGACCAGCTTGCTCTTACCGACGTGGTGCCGAGTCTCGCCGCGCCGGGGCGGCAGCCGAGGGCGCCGCCTACCGGGGCCCGAGGTGGACCAGGGCGCGCAGCCACCCCGGCCGCGCGATCTTCTCCAGCGCCTCGTCTCCTGGCAGGGTCGCGGCGATCCGCCTCGCCAGCGCCTCGCCATCGGCGTCGCGGAAGCCGATCCAGGTCGCTCCGTTGGGCGGACCCTTGTCGACCAGCCCGAGCTCGGCCACCGGCAGCCCCGCCCCGGCCAGGGTGCGGGCGACGAAACGTGCCCGGCCCTCGTCTGCTGGCTTGGCCAGCAGCTTGTACTGGGGCCCGACCGCGCGGACGTAGAACCGCGCGCCGTCCATCGGAGCCTCGTCGTTGGGTCCGTCAACGTCCGAGGCGATCACCAGCGCCACCCGGTCGCCTGTGGGCGACCAGAACGCCCGGATCGTGCCGTGGACCTTCACTGGGTTGTTCGCCTCGACCCATTCGATCAGGCTGCGGTAGGCGTGCCTGACCTGAAAGGCGAGCAGCCGGTGGGTCGAGCGGTCGCGCCCGACGAGCTCGACGATCGCCCGCGGGCTGCGGACCTTGACCTTGTCCGGCGCCTCGCGCCCCTTGGTGAAGCCGGTCCAGGTGAAGCTCGCGCCGCTGGCCGTGGGCTTGATCGAAAACGTCGTGCCGAGCGGGCCGGGACCGCTGCCGCGGACGACGATCGCGTGGCCGCTCGGCTTCGCCCGGCGCCGGGAGGCGACCCGGTTGGCGAGGGCGTGGCTGGCGAGGAACGCCTTCTTGTAGCTCGCCCTGGCCTTGGCCTCCTTCCACGCCTTGCTCCACAGGCTATCGGGCTTGACGTCGCGGTCCGCCCGGCGGCTGATGCGGTAGCTGTCGACGAGCTTGCCCGTCAACCCGTCGTGGACCTGGTACAGCACCAGCTGGTCGTCGCCAGCCATCGCGCCCATCAGCCGGCCGTGGGTGGCGCGGATCACGAAGCGTGTGCCGTCGGCGGTCCATCCGAGGAACCGCAGCCCGACCATCTCGTGGTTGACCTGGGTGACCAGGGGCTTGATCACCGGCAGGGAGGCGGGCGCCTTGGCGGTCGCGGTCGCGGTCTTCGTTGCTGCCTTCGCCGGTACCGGGTCCCTGGCCGGAGCTGGTTGCTTGCTGGACGCCGCCGCTGCGGGCGGTGGATCCTGCGGCGCCTTCTTGCAGCTACAGGCCAGCGCGAGGCCGATCGCCAGGCTGCCCAGGACCACCCTCGAGCTTCGCCGAGAGCTCGTCATCGTTGCTCGCTTCGTCTCACCAGTGGCATCTGCACCTCTGTGTCAGTCTGGGGTTCCCGCGAATCT
>JAUVBO010000977.1 GCA_030591195.1 Pseudomonadota bacterium | reverse complement strand
CACCGTTGATCCGAAGGCGTCGGCGCCGAAGGTCAGCATCCACCGCCGGGGCAAGATCGTCCGCCACGGCTGGTAGCGGGTCACCGGGAACGGCTCCTTCGGCGTGGCGATCTTCGGCGGGTCGGGCCGCTGGTTGACGTAGGGCAACGCGGGCAGAAACCGCTGGCGGTCGATCTTCATCCGGTGCAGGTCATAGCCCCGCGCCGAGTAGCCGGCGAAGTAGAGCGTCCGTTCGTCCGGTGACACCGCCGGCCAGAACGCGCCGCCGATGACGTTGGTCACCTGCCACAGCTCGTCGCGTGTCAGGTCGTAGCAATAGACGTTGTAGACGCCAGTGCGATCGGAGGCGAAGTAGACCCGCTGACCGTCGGGCGAAAAGACCGGATCGAGATCCAGGGCCCGGTCTGCCGTCAGCCGACGCAGCGCACCACTGGCAAGGTCGGCGATGTAGATGTCACGGTTGCCGCCCTCCGCCCAGCGCGAGAAGACGACCCGCTTGCCCTGGGGCCCGAACCGCGGCCCGGCGAGCTTGTCTCCCCGCTTGCCGCGGTAGATCACGCGTCGCTTGCCACCCTCGAACGGAATCAGCACCAGGTCGTTATCGCCCAGGTCGTTGGCGACGAAGGCCACCTGTCGACCGTCTGGTGAGACGTCGGGGTCGTGAGCGCGCATCCCCCAGGTCAGCCGCCGACGCTTGCGGGTCCGTCGATCACGGACAAAGAGGTCGGTGTACTGATAGAACGTCCGCCAGCGCTGCAGCTGGGCGGTGATCAGGTACCGGCCATCGGGCGAGATCGTCGCGCCGGCGTCGCTGTAGTCCCGCAGCCGCTGCTTCACCCTGCCGCTGGCGGCGTCCCGCACCACGTGCGAGCGCCGGCTGTGCCCGTCGTCGAGGGTATAGATCAGCTCGCTGCCGTCGGGTGAATAGCGCAGCCCGCCAAGGTTCTCGCCATGATGCGTCAGGCGCTCGCTGGGGGTCAGTCCCCGGCGCTTGACCGCCGCCACCTGCACCGCGTAGGTGCGCTTCAGGTGGCGGATAAAGTCGGCATAGAGGTCGACCAGCGTGTGTCCGAGCACCTCCTCGGCCACACGGTTGATCGCGTAGGGCAGCGGCCGGCGGCCATAGATGTGGCTGATCCTGCCGAGCGTCTGTTCGCCGAAGCGATCGGCGATGTACTTGATGAAGCGAGCGCCGTAGAGGTAGCGCGCCACCCCTCGCGGATAGATCCGCGTGTTGGAAGAGATCTGGTCGATACCGAGGGTCTGACCCTCGAGCACCGAGGTCCGCAACAGCATGTCGAAGATCGCGCCCCGAACCCGCCCACCGGAGGTCCGCTCCGACTCCTGGAAGGTGGCGAAGCCCTCGATGATCCAGGACGGCTGGAGCTGGTTTGGCGCCCAGGTCTTGCCGAGCACGGCGTTGACCAGCCGGGGGATGCCATGGATCGTGTCGATGTGGAGGATGTGCGTGTACTCGTGGACGAACAGCTGGAAGATCCAGTCGTCGTAGTCGTTCATGCTCGAGTGGGCGTCGGCCCCGCTCGCGAAGACCCGCACCACGTTGCGCGGGACGATCTGCGCCGAGCCGTTGGCCCCCTCGACGTCGTCGGTGAGCACGACGTGGGTTCGCGACGTGGGAGTGTGCCGCATCAGCGGCGACAGCACCCGGTGGGCCTGCTCGGCCCGCGCTGCCACCGCCTGGGCCACCGTCCGCAGGTCGTGGCGGACGTTGCGGTAGTAGTGAACGTAGAAGTGCGGCGTGGTGAGGGTGAACCAGCGCTGGCTCGGGTCGGCCGCCCGCGCCGGCGCCCCGGTGGCCGCCAGCAGCGCCAGCACGACCAGCAGCGTCAGCACGGCCCGCAGGCCGCGCACGGCGAGGCACGCCGCGGAACCATCAGGAGTGCCTGCGGCCCCGGTCACAGCTCCCGCCCGAGCACGCGGTTGACCTCGCCGTAGCCGAGATCGTCGTAGAAGCGCGACGCCTCGTCGTTGCCCCCCCAGACCGTCAGCAGCAGCTGAGTCGCCCCCCGCCGGCGGCACCAGTCGGCGGCCGCCTCCATCAGCGCGCGCCCGACACCACGGCGGCGAGACGCCCGGTCGACGACAAGCTCTTCCACGTGCCCTCGACGCGTCTGCACCAGCATCCGGTCGTCCGGCGTGTGATAGATCCGGACATCGACCGCACCGGCCAGCCCGGACCCCGGGTGACCGGCCTCAGGGTGATCAGCCCACTCCGCCACCAGCAGGCAGCGCTGGCTGTCGGCGAGCATCCGACCCAGTCGCTCCTCGCTCGCCGCTCGGCATCCCTGACGGAAGAATCCGGGCACGACCGCGGCGTGGTGGGTGTCGAGCTGCTGCCAGATATGCCTGAGGGCTGGCAGATCGGCGAGACGCGCAATTCGGACAGCGGGTTGAGCCATTAGCCTCGGCAAGCAGCGCCCCGCGACGCGGCGTCAACACGACGTCGCGTCACTCATCGTTCTACGTCGCGGTGCCGAACGTTGACCGTCCGCCCCTGGCCGAGGCGCCCTGCCAGCTCCTCGGCCACCGCCACCGACCGATGTCGCCCACCGGTGCACCCCACCGCGACCGTCAAGTAGACTTTACCCTCGGACT
>JAUVBO010000350.1 GCA_030591195.1 Pseudomonadota bacterium | reverse complement strand
GAAGCGACTATCCGTGCTCATCGCCAACACTTCCACGCCCAGCTCCTTCAACGCTTCGTAGCGAACGGCGACCGCCGTCAATTCGGTCGGTCAGACGAAGGTGAAGTCACCCGGGTAGAAGCAGAGGAAGACCCACTTGCCCCGGAAGTCCGAGAGCTTGATGGTCTTGAAGCCGCCCTCGTGGAAGGCCGAGGCCTCGAAGTCGGGCGCTTGCTTGCCAACCGATGCGTGCATTCTCTCTCGCTCCGTTTCTGCGCGCTCCGAACGCGTTCCTGGCGGCTGCTCCGACGCAGCGGCGATCGGGCCGCCAGCTGGCGCGACGCAGCCCTGAGTCTTGTTGTCGGCCATGTTCCCTAACCTCTGTTGGAGCCCAAGGCGAACCCTAGCGTCGTGCGCCGGGCACCGACAAGTGGGAACAAACTTGAGCGAAATAGTGGCCCCAACGTGGGCGCCGCTCAGCTCCGCCCGGGCCTCGGCCGGAGGCTGCTCACCCGCCGCTGGCGAAGACGTTGAGCTCTCGCTGGAGCAGGACCGTCGCGCTGGCTCCCAGGGGAAGACCAACGAGCGCCCCGAACGGGATGATCGACAGGATCAGGGCGGTGACGTTGATGACCAGGACGGTGGTCGCGAGTCGCCGCAGGTGGAGGCGGCAGCCGAAGTGGCGCGCCAGCTCCTCGACCTCGCGGGCGTAGAGGCACTCGAAGACCAGCGGCGCGATGCCCAGCGTGACGATCGACAGGATCAGCACGGTGTTTGGATTGCGCCGTGGCTGTCCAAGGAGCTGATTGAGGTCCTTGGCCCAGGCGTAGACCAGATAGATGTTGTAGAGCGACAGCGTCACGATCGACAGCGCACCGACCGCCGCCAGCTGGCGGCGTCGAATGCTCGGGTGCGCGGCCGTCTCCAGCCTGGCCGCGCAACCGCTGCAAAACCGGGCGCCAGTCTGGTTGGGGCTGCCGCAGGTCGGACACGGACGCTGATCGCGGTAGTCCTTCAGCTCCCGCTCGAGAACCGACACCTGCGCATGGAGCGCCGCCTTTTCGTCGCGGTAGGACACCGACGACAATCATAGGTTGTGGGGCACCACGTGGCTACCGCGTTCAAGGACTGGCCGCCTCGCCCGAGATCGCCTGTCTAAAACCCGCAGCACCCTGAGCAACGCTAGCCATGCCCGGGGCGTCTCCGGTAAACTGACGAGCGCATGGGACAGTCTCGCTTCATCATCGGCATCGACCTCGGAACCACCAACAGCGCCCTGGCCTACGTCGACCTCGCCGACCCGGCCGAAGAGCCTCCGATCCGGCTGTTTTCGGTGCCGCAGCTGATCGACGCCGGCAAGGTCGCCAGCAAGCCAGGCCTGCCCTCGTTTCTCTACCTGCCCGGCGCCCACGAGCTGCCAGCCGGCGCCACCGGCGTGCCGTGGGACGAGGGACGGGACTACGCCGTCGGGACCTTCGCCCGCGACCAGGGCTCGCTGGTACCGGCCCGGCTGGTCTCGTCGGCCAAGTCGTGGCTCTGTCACCCCGGCGTCGACCGGGAGTCGGCCTTGCTGCCCTGGGGCAGCCCATCGGAGGTCCCCCACGTCTCGCCGATCGAAGCCGCCGCACGCTACCTGCAGCACCTGCGCGAAGCATGGGATCAGCAGCGGTCCGAGGGCCGTTCCGAGTGGTGCATGGCCGAGAGCGACGTGGTGCTCACCGTGCCGGCCTCGTTCGACGAGGTGGCCCGCGAGCTGACCGTCCGCGGCGCGCGCCAGGCCGGGCTAGGCAAGCTGACCCTGCTCGAGGAGCCCCAGGCCGCCTTCTACAGCTGGGTCCGCAGCCAGGGCGAGTTCTGGCGCGAGCAGCTCGAGGACGGCCAGACGGTGCTGGTCTGCGACGTCGGCGGCGGCACCAGCGACTTCTCCTTGATCGCCGTGCGCGGCGAGGGCGACGGGATGAGCCTCGAGCGAGTCGCCGTCGGCGACCACATCCTGCTCGGCGGCGACAACATGGACCTGGCGCTCGCGCGCCACCTCGAGAAGCGGCTGGTGAAGCGCGCCGGCGAGCTGTCGGCCAAGCAGTGGGGGGCGCTGGTCCACTCCTGCCGCGAGGCGAAGGAGAAGCTGCTCGGGCCGGGCGACGAGGACCGCCACCCGATCACCATCGCCGGGCGCGGCTCGAAGGTCATCGGCGGCAGCCTGCGGATCGACCTCTTCCGCGACGAGGTCAACGAGCTGGTGCTCGACGGCTTCTTCCCGCAGGTGACCTACGACGAGCCGCCCCAGCGAGCACGCCTCGGCCTGCAGGAGCTGGGGCTGCCCTACGCCACCGAGCCGGCGGTGACCCGCAACCTGGCGGCCTTCCTCCATCGCCACGACGCCCGGCCCGACGCGATGCTGTTCAACGGCGGCGCGATGAAGGCGACCCTGGTCCAGGACCGGGTGATCGCGACCGTCAGCGACTGGTTCGGCGAGGAGCCGACGGTGCTCGAGAGCCGCAGCCTCGACCTCGCCGTCGCCCTCGGCGCGGCGTCCTACGGGCTGGTGCGCGCCGTCGGACGCGGGGTGCGGATCCGCGGCGGCACGGCCCGCGCCTACTACGTCGGCGTGGCCGACGCCAACACCACCGCCAAGCGCGCCGTCTGTCTGATTCCCTTCGGCATCGAGGAGGGCGACGAGAGCCGGGTCGACAGCCGCGCCTTCGAGCTGGTGACCGATCGTCCGGTGAGCTTCCCGCTGCACAGCACCACCGCGCCTCTCGGCCACGACCCGGGCGACGTGGTCACCGTCACCGACGACGTCTTCATCGACCTGCCGCCGATCCACACCGTGCTCAGCTTCGACCGCGGCAGCGAGTCCAACCGCACCGTGCCGGTAGCGCTCGCCGCTCGCCTGACCGAGATCGGCACCGTGCAGCTCTGGTGCGAGTCCAAGCAGAGCGACCATCGCTGGGACATCGAGTTCTCGGTTCGCGACGAGGCGGCGTCGACGAGCCTCGCGGGACAGTCAGGCGGCCCAGCGGCCGCGGTGGGTGACGCGAGCCTCGAGATCAGCGAGGAGCGCCAGTCCGACGCGGCCGGCGAGGTCCGCGCCGGCTTCGCTGGCCACGGCCGGGGTGACGACGGGCCGCGCACCCTCGCCAAGCGGCTCGAGGCGTTGCTCGAGGCCGAGCGGCTCGACTGGCCCGGCCCGCTGGTCCGCTCGCTCTGGGGCACCCTGTGGGAGATGTCCGAGACGCGCGAGCGAAGCACCGATCACGAGGCCGCCTGGCTGCACCTGGCTGGCGTGCTGCTACGCCCGGGCTTCGGGGACCCCCTCGACCCCCAGCGCATCGACCAGCTCTGGCGCGTCTTCCGCTCGGGGCTCAAGCACGAGCAGGAGCTCTGGTGCCGCATCGGCTGGTGGGTCATGTGGCGTCGGGTCTCGGGCGGGCTGGACCGCGGCCAGCAGCTCGAGCTGTCGACCAAGCTCGCCCCGCCGCTGCTGTCGGGCGCGGCGCTCAAGTCGAGCGGCAGCACCGGCAAGGGCAAGAAGGGCGGCAAGGGCAAGAAGGGCAAGAAGGCGAAGCGGGGCGGCGGCGAGGGCGAGGGCCTCAACCGCCAGGAGCTGGCCGAGATGTGGCGCGCGGTGGCCAGCCTCGAGCGGCTGCCGATCCGCTCCAAGGAGGGGCTCGGCGACGTCGCCCTGCGCAACGCGGTGGCCGGCCGCGGCGACTTCGCCTTCTGGGCCGTGGGTCGGATCGGCGCCCGGGTGCCGCTGTACGGACCGATCGACGAGGTGGTCAGCCGCGACAAGGTCGAGGGCTGGATCGACCGGCTGCTGGCCCTCGACTGGGCCAAGCACCGCAACGTCGCCCTGGCCGTGGTCCAGCTGGCCCGGCTCTGCGGCGACGCCGGGCGTGATGTCGACGAGCAACTCCGGGCCAAGCTGGTCGCCCGCCTGCGCGCGGTCGAGTGCCCCGAGTCGCTGCTCCAGCTGGTGCTCGAGGTCACCGTGCTGCAGGAGCAGGAAAAGGCCCAGCTCTTCGGCGACGCCCTGCCCGCCGGCCTGCGCCTCGCGTAGGGGGACCGATGATGAAGGGCTCCTCGATCGAGTCTCTCATCGCCGTCGCGGCGTTCTTCGTCTGCGCATGCTCGACCGCGGAGGTCAGAAAGGATCCGCCGCCGTCGAGGCGAAGCGACCGCACGCTCTCGATACTCGAGAACTTGACGCGCCGGCCGCCCCGACCGCCGGCTCCGACGCCACCTTCACCGACGAGCCGCCCAGAGAAACGCCAGAGCCTGACCCCCACGGAGATCAGGACCGGCATGCGGCTGGCCGCCTCCGGCGTGATGGACTGCTACGATCGGCATCGTCTCGCCGGCCGCTATGCAGTCACCCTGAAGATCTCGCCGGCGGGCCAGCCGACGGCCGTCAGGCCCGCCCTGTCGGGTGGCTTCTCCCTCGGCGTCAAGCTCAACCCGCACGAGCCAACGGCGCGCTGTGTCTGCGACGCAGTGCGAAAAAGCGCCCGGTTTCCCTCGTTCGCCGGCCCACCGATCACGATCACCTACCCGTTCGTCTTCGCCGCCGACCGTCCGGCGTTCCCTTCGAGGTGAGCGAGGGCCTGATGACGCTCCGTGCCGCAGTGGTCCCGGCCTTCCGCACCGCCCGGATCCCAAGCCGCCCCGCTCCCGGCGTGTGTCCTCGGAGAACCCACGCTGTCGCGGGCAACCGGCAACTATTCGTCCTGCGCGGCGACGCGAGGCAGGTGTGGCCCGTTCCTTCCGCTCCGGTGCCTCCCAAGAGCGAAGTACTGTCGCAGATCTCTCGAAGTGCCAACCCACTTCCGAGGATCGGACAATCAAAGGGGCATCGACCACCGCGAGTGACCGTCACTACCGCGGATCGGTAGACGAAAAGGGGATCGATCGCTGGACGTGATCCCCCACTCCGCGACATCTGTCCCGACCCGGAGTGAACCTTGGCGGTCACTAACCCGTCCCCCGGCGAAGCCGGGGGGTTCAAAATGTGAGCCGCTCAAAGCGGCATCTCGGCCGCTCCGCGGCCCCTGGTCAGGGGCCACCTGAAGGTGGCTACACGATCTGCAGTTGTTCCAG
>JAUVBO010000480.1 GCA_030591195.1 Pseudomonadota bacterium | reverse complement strand
GGACGACTTACTCGCGCGCTTCGTCGCCGTGGCGCAGGTGCAGCAGGAGGTGGCCTCGTTCACGCCCGCCCTAGTGGTGCTCTCGTCGCGCGTGCTGCCCGAGCTGGAGAAGGCGGTGCTGATGGACGCGCTCGCCTCCCGACTGCCGCTCAAGATCCTGGTCGAGCACGACGACCTGCTCGGCAGCTCACCCCACGCGCCAGGTCGCTGTGGCCCGGACTCGTGGGGCGCCCGGCTCGGGCTACAGGCCATGGGCCTGGCCAGCACCTTCGTGCTCCAGACACCGAGCTCCCACCTCGGCGCGCTGGTGCCCTCGCTCGAGCGCGGCCTGACCCGCCCGGGCCCCGCGCTGCTGTCGGTCTACGTCGGCCGCCCGGCCGCCGATGGGGCACTGCCGATCTACCTCCAGACCGCCGCGGCGCTCCAGTGCCGGGCCTTTCCTGCCTTCGTCTACGACCCGGCCGCCGGCGACGGCCTCGCCGGTCGCTTCGACATCACGCACAACCCACAGCCCGAGCAAACCTGGCCGCTCGCGAGGCTCGAGGGCGCCGACGCGGCGCTGCAACGCTTCGAGCTCGAGCTGGCCTTCGCCTGGGCCGACCTCGTCGCCTGCGACCCTCGCTGCGCCGAGCACTTCAGGCCCGTGCCTGCCGGCGAGACGCCCGCGCGACCTCACATCTGGATGGTCGACGAAGCCGCGGTGCTGCGACGCGTGCTCGTCGGTCCCGAGGTGCTCGAAGGGGCACGTCGCTGCGCCGAACGCTGGCGCGCGGTCCAGGAGCTCGCTGGCGTCAACTGCTCGCTCGTCGAGCGCGCAGTGCTCGCCGCCCGCGAGGCTTGGGAGGCCGAGCGCAGCGGCAACCAGGCGCCGACGACCGAGGCGCCGGCGCCGGCTGACGTCGAGGCCGCACTGGACGCTGGGCAAAGTCCGGCCACGCCGCCGCGGCCGAGCGGCGAGCCGTACATCGAGACCACGCGCTGCACCAGCTGCAACGAGTGCATCAACCGCAACCCGAAGATGTTCGCCTACGACGACAACAAGCAGGCATTGATCAAGGACGTCAACGCCGGCACCTTCCTCCAGCTGGTGGAGGCGGCAGAGCACTGCCAGCTGGCGATCATCCATCCTGGCCAGCCGAAGAACGAGGACGAGCCAGACCTCGGAAAGCTGAAGGAACGGGCGGCCCCCTTCCTCTGAAGAAGTGGCGGATCGCGCGGCGTGATACGGTCGAGCCCATGCCAAGCGAGCCGCACCCCGCTACACCGCCCGACCCCGGGTCCCTCGACCCGGAGTCCCTCGACCCGGAGTCCCTAACCCGGGCGCTGCGCGGACGCATCGCCCGGCCAGTCAACCTCACGCTCCTCGCCGACCGCCGCACCGATCCCGCGCGGGAGCTGTCCGACCAACTGGCGCGAGTGGCCGCAGCGGTGGTGGCGGCGGCACCGACGCTGGTGACCTTCGACGGCGACGACTACCCGCCCGAGGCCGAAGACGCCGGCAGCGCGCCGGTCCGACCGGCCCTGCGGGTGGAGGTCGAGCCCGGGGGCGTGGTGGTCTACGCGGCCCTGCCCGCGGGCCCGGAGCTCGCTCCGTTCGCCGAGGTCCTCGCCGGCGCGGCGGCACAGGGCCTCTCGGTCGCCACCCGGGGGGTCCTCGCGGGCCTCGCGGCCCCCGCCCAGCTCTCGGTCTTCATCGCCGCCTCCTGCCCCCACTGCCCCCAGGCCGTGCGGGCCGCCACCGCCCTGGCCCAGGCCGGCCCCGACCTGAGCTGCGCGGTGATCGACGCCCAGCGCTACCCGGCGCAGGCCGCCCGGCTCCGGGTGCGGTCGGTGCCCGTGACCTTCATCGACCACGAGCTGTCGATGGTCGGCGTGGTCCCCCCCGCCGAGCTCGCCGCCCAGCTCGCCAGCCGAGGCGGACCGGGGTATGACGCCGCGCGCCTGCGGTCGATGGTCGAAGGCGGCCGGATCGAGGACGCGACGGCGCTGCTGAGCGCCGGCGGGGCGGCGGCGCTGGTGAGCTGCTGGCGCGGCAGCGCGACCTCGCTGCGGATGGGCCTGCTGCTGGCCGCAGAGCAAGCCCTCGACGAGGCCCCCGGTTGCCTCGATCAGGCGGTCGAGCCGCTGCTACCACTGCTCGCCAAGCGGGCCGACCCGGCACTTCGCGGCGACACCGTCGACCTGCTAGGACGGACCGGCTCGCCGGCGGCCGAGGGCGTGCTCTCGGCATTGCTGGCCGACCCCGATCCCGATCTGGCCGAGGCCGCTCGCGACGGGCTCGAGACGATCGCCGCGCGGCGGACCGAGGCAGCGGCGGGATGATCCGGCACCTGCCGCGGTCCCTCGTCTTGCTCCTGCTGGTCGGCCTGCTCGCGCCGGGCGCGGCTGCTGCTGAGGCCAACCGGGCCACTCGCGACAAGAACGGCCGGCTACAGTGGAACGAGGCCTGGCCACGGGTCCAGTGGTGGGAGCATGCCGCCACGGGCGCCTTCTACGGCCTCTTCGCCTACACCGAGTGGGGCACGTTCAAGAGCAAGAAGGCCAAGTGGGAGGGACCGGTCCTCTTCGACAGCGCCTTTCGCCGGTGGCTGCGGATGCCCACCCGCGAGGGACGCGAGGCGGCCAACGACGCGAGCGACGTGCTCTGGGGGATGACCTATGCCTTCCCGCTGTTCGACATCGGAGTCATCGCCCTGCTGGTCGAGCGCAACATCGACCTCGCCTGGCAGCTGACGGCGATGGGCCTCGAGGCCTACGGGCTGAGCGCGATGCTGACGCGGGTGATGCACCGCACGACCCGCCGGGGACGACCGCTCTTTGGCGAGTGCAGAGACGACGGCGGCTACGACCGGCTCTGCGGTGGCAGCGGCGCCGTGGCGGGCTTCTGGAGCGGCCACACCTCGACCGCGGCCACCGGCGCCGGACTGGTCTGTGTCCACCACCGGTACCTGCCGCTCTACGGCCACCCCGCCGCGGACGCCAGCGCCTGCGGCGTGGCGGTGATCACGGCGGTGATGAACGGCGTCGCGCGGGTGATGTCGGACCGACACTACATGACCGACGTGGTGGTCGGCGGCGCGGTGGGCTTCGCCATCGGCTACGGCCTGCCCTGGCTGTTTCACTACCGCCACGGCGCCAGGGCCGCCACGCGCCGCGCGACCCGCAAGCGCACCGCGATCGTCCCCTACGCCGACGAGCAGCAGCTCGGTCTCTCCGTGGTGGGGATGTTCTAGTTCAACAGCCGACGGCAGACGTAGCGGTCGCCGCGGAACTCGTCGAAGAACAGGCCGATGTATGGATGACTGATCGGCTCCCGGGTCCGATCAGGCTCGAGGTGCCGCTCGGCGACGTAGGTCTCGATCTGCTGGTCGTGGACCAGCACCCGGTACCAGGGGCGGTGGCGGGGCGGCCTCGAGCGCGCGACCCGAGCGTACCACTCGTCGGTGCCCTTGAAGATATGGTCGACATCGACGATCACGCCCCGGTAGTCGAACTTCTGGTGGTGCACGATCTGACCGACTCGAAAGAGGTTGCGCCCCATCTTTTTAGCTTAGCATGCTCCTCGGATGGGCAACGGATCGGCACGATTGGATCGGATCAGGGTTGGCATCAGCGCCTGCCTGCTCGGCGAGAACGTTCGCTACGACGGACGGCACAAGCTCGACCGCTTGCTCCGCGACACGCTCGGTGCCTGGGTCGCGTGGGTCCCGGTCTGTCCGGAAGTGGAGTGCGGACTGCCGGTGCCCCGCGAGTCGATGCGGCTAGTGGGCGACCCGAAGACGCCACGCCTGATCACGACGCGCGGCGACGAGGACCTCACGGCCCAGATGTTGACCTGGGCCGCCCGCCGGGTGGAGGAGCTGGCTGCCGAAGACCTCGCCGGCTTCGTCTTCAAGAGCAAGTCGCCCTCCTGCGGCATCGAGCGGGTCAAGGTCTACGGCGACGGAGACAGCGCGACGCCGAACGAGAGCGGCGTCGGGCTGTTTGCCGCGGCCTTCAAGGAGCGCTTCCCGCTGCTGCCCACCGAGGAGGAAGGTCGGCTGCACGACCCACGACAGTGCGAGCGCTTCATCGAGCGGATCCGCGCCCGGCGCACCCTCCAGCGGCACAACCCATGAGCCCAAGGCTCACCGTCGGTCAGCGTTTTTCTCAGCCGCGTTGGAGACATCGATTTGCACTGTGAACTCGAGCCTCCGATTTGTGTCGGCCGCAGCGGACGGTTGGCAAGCTGACTAACCCGTCCCCCGGCAAAGCCGGGGGGTTCAAAATGTGAGCCGCTCAAAGCGGCATGTCGGCCGCTACGCGGCCCCTGGTCAGGGGCCACCTAAAGGTGGCT
>JAUVBO010000408.1 GCA_030591195.1 Pseudomonadota bacterium | reverse complement strand
GCCCTGCCGTTGCTGGTGGAAGCCCCATGTTGGATCGAGCTCGGTGGACGGCCCCTGGCGCGTCGCCTCGGCCGGGTTGGCTTCCTCGCGAGGGGCGCTCTCGTCGCGCCGTGGGCCACAGTGCGGGCACGCGCCCCCGGGGTCCTCGGCGAAGTCCGCGAGGTTCGTCCCGTCGGGCTCGTCCGCCGAGAAGTGACGCTGCACCAGATCGGTCTTGGTGACGATGCCTTGCAGCCGTCCGCGGTCGTCGACCACCAGCGCTGCCGGCGCGTCGGTGTCGAGCAGCAGCCCTTCGATCACCTCGAGCCCGGCGTACAAGGGACAGCTCACCGGGGGAGCCATCACCTCGGAGACCACCACGACATCCAGCAGCTCGCGCAGGCCGCTCATCTGTTGCCGGTGGTTCTCGCGCCACCCGGCAGCGGCGCGTTGCATCCCAGGCGGGGGCGCGAGCCCCGGCAGCGGTGGTGGGTCCTTGTCCGTGACGAGCCTCTTCTTTCCACTACGCACGTTCCCCCCCCTCTCGTTGAAGCCGTACTACACAGGCTGAATCAAAAAACGCGAGGAGCCAGGAGTTTCGACAGGCGAGGCAGAAAGCGTGAAGCTGATTACGGTCGGGCTGGCCAGCGACCGGCGCTGGCGCACGGGGCCTCAGTCCTGCTTCTTCGCGCCCTTGAACGCCCGCCCGCGGACCATCGTCTCGAGGTCGTAGGGCGACGGGTCGCCGCCGAGGTAGCGGTGGAACCAGTCGAGGTGGGCCGCATAGTAGAGCGGCATCGACTTGACCCAGCTCGGCCAGTGGCCGTCGTTGGGGAAGATGACCAGTCGCGCCGGTACCCCGCGCCGGCGCAGGGCGGTGAACAGCTGGAGGCTCTGGGTGTAGGGCACCCGGTAGTCCTTCTCGCCGCCGATCACCAGCGTCGGCGTCTTGAAGCGGTGGGCCAGCCGCGACGGCGACCACTTGGCGTAGCGCTCGGGTGCTGACCACGGGGTGCCGCCGAGGTCCCACTCGGGGAACCACAGCTCCTCGGTGGCACCGTAGAACGACTCGAGGTCGAACAGCCCCATCATCGAGGCCACGGCCTTGAAGCGGTCGGTGTGGCCGAGCAGCCAGGCCATCATGTAGCCGCCGTAGGACCAGCCCATGGCGCCGACGCGCTTGGCGTCGACGTAGGGCAGCCGCTCGAGCGCGTCGGTGACCCTCATCACGTCGCGGTAGGCCTTGCCGCCCCAGTCCTTGCTGATCGCGGCGGTGTAGGCCTGGCCATAGCCGATCGAGCCGTGGGGGTTGAAGAAGGCCAGCACGTAGCCAGCGGCCGGGTAGACCTGCCAGTCGCCGCGGAAGTGATCGGACCACTGGTACTGGGGGCCGCCGTGGACGTTGATGATCAGCGGGTAGCGCTTCGCCGGCGAAAAGCCGTGAGGCTTGACGATGAAGGTGTGGACCTTCTTGCCGCCGGCGCCCGGCAGCCAGAGCTCCTCGGCCGGCCGGATGTCGTGAGCCCGGGCCACGTCCTGGTTGAGCGAGGTCAGCCGCCTGGCTTGCCCCTGCTTCAGGTCGGCGAGGTAGAGCTCGGTCGGCTGGCCGATGGAGTCGAAGGTCAGCGCGACGCCGCCTTCGCCCGCCAGGTCGAAGGCGCGGGCAGACGGCAGCGCCAGGCGGGTGATCGCGCCGGTGTCGATGGCCACACGGAAGAGCGGAAAGCGCCCCTTGACCGGCGCCTGAAAGACGATCGAGCGGCTGTCTGCGGCCCAGCGGTAGGAGAGGGTCCAGCTGTCGAACGACTCGGTAAGGAGCTTGACCGCGCCGCTCTTGCGGTCGTAGAGCGCCAGCCGGTAGCGGTCGGCCTCGTAGCCCGGCACCACCTGCCGGACAAACGAGATATAGCGCCCGTCGGGTGAGTAGGAGGGGCGGCCGTCGTAGGCCCGGTTGCTCGCGGTCAGGTTGACCGCCTTGCCGCCCGTCAGCGGCACGACCCAGAGGTCCTTGTTGGTCGTCCACGCCCGGGCGCTCTTGTTCGGCTCGCGGTTGGAGACGAAGCAGAGCTCCTTGCTGTCGGGCGAGATGGTCAGGTCGCCGCCGCGAGCGGAGAAGGCCGGTGAGTCGTGGTCGCCGGGCGTCAGATCGGTCAGCTTGCCACTGTCCACGTCGAGCAACAGGATGTGGCGCCGTCGGCCGTCCTTGTACGAGGTCCAGTGGCGAAAGAGCAGCTCGTCGGCGAGGTGCGCCTTGATCGGGCTCTTCTTGCGATCCTCGATCAGCGCACGGTTCTTCTTCTGATCGGCCCCGTGCTCGGGGTAGACGCTCGAGGCGAAGGCGATCTTCTTGCCGTCGGGCGACCAGGTGGCGGCGCTCGCCCCGGTGGCGAGCTTCTTCGTCAGCTGCTCGGGCTCGCCGCCGTCCACCGGCATGCGCCAGATCTGAGCCCCGTCCTTGCGGCCGGAGATGAAGAGGAACGACCTGCCGTCGGGGGCCCAGCGCGGGTGGTGGTCACTGCCGGGGTCGCGGGTCATCCGTCGCACCCGCCCGTCGTCGACGTCGACGAGATAGATCTCCGGGTTGCTCTTGCCCGCGGCCAGGTCGTGGCTGGTGACCGAGAAGAGGATCCGCTTGCCGTCCGGCGACCAGCGAGGATCGCCGAGCGACTTGAGCCGGTAGAGCGCCTCGATCGTCAGCGGCTTCTTCTTCGCGTCGGCCCGGTCCGCAGGCGATCGGGACTTGCCAGTGAGCACCGCGGCCAGCGGGCCTGCCGGCGGTGCGGGGGGCTGGCCGTGCTTGCCCAGGACCTCGGCCGGCTTGCCCGAGGGGGAAGCGGTGACTGCCTTGGCTGCCTTGGGCTGGGCCTGACGTTGCGGGTCCGGCGAGCGGGTCGGGCCGGGACAGGCAACGAGGGTCAGCAGGGCGAAGGGTGCGACGAGGAGCGGGCGCGGTGAGATCATCGGAGCCTCCACACCATGAGCCATAACAACCAGCAGGGGAAAAATCCATCAGGGCAAGGTGGGGACAAGCGTCGCCATCGGGTGCCCGATCCAGTTGTCATCCCCCAGGTACGGCTCGGCAAACATCCCGAAACTCCGCGCGAACACGATGGCACGAGGGTTGCTTAGTCCAGACGCTCAGAGAAAGGCGCGAGCGGATGAGCTTACTTCGAACGAAGGCGTTGGTTGCGATCGCGAGCGTGCTGATCGGCGCTTCGGCCTGCGGTGGCGCGAGCCCGGGCATTGGCACCTGCGCTCAGGCGATGTCCCACGTGGCGAGCTGCCTGCAGATACCCCTCGCATCGGGCGGAGACGCCGACATTGACCGGGGGTGCTCGGTCGCCGCGCAGGGCCAGGCATCCCAGGTCCTGAACATGTCGTGCGCCGAGATCCAGGCGTCGGTGACCGACCCGAGCGGCCAGCCCGACCCCTGCATGTGGAGCGAGGGCCAGGCGTTGCTCGACTGCGTCGCGCCGTCGATGCCCACCGCCCCGGTGGGCGAGTGGCAAAACAGCTACTTCGCCTCCGAGAGCTACGAGGGGCAGCTCTGCACGATCTGCACCGAGGACCCGTGCGCCCGGCGCTGCAAGCCGGGCGATCACTGCGTCGATACGTCCAGTGGTATCTGCGGGCTCCAGGCAGCCTTGGGGCAGTAGCGGCGAATCACTCGAAGTGCTGATCCCGGCGCCGCCTTCGGCGCCGGTGGATCCGCCAGGCGACGAAGGCGACGAAGGCGAGTAGGCCGAAGCCACCGATAGCCAGCAGGGTCGGCTTGCCGATCTCACGGGCGACCTGCTTCACCTGCCGCTTGAGCCGCTGGAGCTCTGGCTCGGCCGGGGCGGCGAGCCTCTCGGCGTCGAGCGTCGGCGCGGTGCCGGTGTCGAGCAGCGTGGCGAGCTTGCGCCGCGCCTCGAGCCACCGCTCGCCGTCCTCCGGCCAGCTCACCGGGGCAGTCGGCTGGCGCTCGTCGGCCAGCGCGCTCGGCACCAGCACCGCGAGCAGCTTGTCGACGAAGGCGCCGTGGCCGGCCTTGCGTGCGGCGACCAGGTACTCGACGTCCTCGATGCCCCGGCGCCAGTTCTTCAGCCGGATGCTCGGCAGGGGCATCTCGAGCCGACGGTCCTGCTTGGGGAAGCGCAGGTCGCGCCCGGGGTAGATCAGCAGCCCGTCGCCGTTGAGCGCGTCGCCGTCGCCGTTTCTGAAGTTGTTGGCGTGGGTCCAGACATCGATCTGCCCCCGGTCGCCCTGCTGGTCGTTGTAGTAGGTCGACTCCCAGTAGAACCAGCGGGGAATCTTGTACTTGTACTGGATCCACGGGTTGACCCGCGGCGAGATCGCCACATCGTCGGTGACGAACGAGCCGGAGAAGGGCCGGACGCCGTTGTAGATCCAGGCGCGCTTGTGGGCCGCCGCGGCCTCGGCTGCGACCTTGACCGAGAAGTCCGAGGGCAGGGCACAGAAGATGTCGAGCTCGAGCCGGCGCCGGTAGCTGGCGGTGACGAAGGTCGGCACCGGCGCCGCGCGGCGGGCGATCTGGTTCGCCCTGTCGAAGGCCGCCGCGTCGGGCTCATCGATGACGTAGAGGAAGGTCGTCGCCTTGGGTGCGTGCTGGGCGAACCAAGCCGACCAGCTGCGTGCTTGCTCCGGCGTCAGCTCACCGCCGTAGGTGTGGATCGAGTAGAGGTCCTGCCCCAGACCCTCGCCGGGGCCCTCGTAGCCCGCCTCCCGGGTGAACGCCCGGCCGTCGAGCCGCCG
>JAUVBO010000659.1 GCA_030591195.1 Pseudomonadota bacterium | reverse complement strand
TCGGCGATCTCGAACAGCGCCCGTTGCTGGCCGCGGGGCGTGTCCGGTAGTCCCGCGGGAACCACCGGACACTGGGCGGCGGGGAGGCCCGGGTTCTGACAGCCGCAGGCGGCGATCTTGGCACCGTACTCCTGGGCGATCTTTCGCAGTCGTCGCAGGGCGCCGATCGCCTGGCGGGCGGGGAGATGATCGAACGGCACTTGGCGCCGCTGCTGGATCGATGCGAACGCCCCGAGCACCAGCCGGCGGTGGCCAGCTGGACCGTCCCGACGGATCTGGTCGGCCACACCCGGGCGAAGCTGAAGGAAGCTGGCGGTGGCGCGGGTGATCCCGAGCCCCACCAGGGCCGAGACGAGCGCGCGCAGACCATCGCTGCCGTCGTTGACGAAGGGAATGATCGGCTCGAGGCGAACCCAGGGCTTGATGCCCTCCCGCTGCAGACGCTGGATCAGAAACAGGCGCTGCTTCGGCGAGGCGGTGCGCGGCTCCCAGCCTTGGGTGTAGTCGTCATCGAGGGAGACCAGAGGGATGGTCACCTGAACCAGGGGTGCGTGCCGGGCCAGCAGCGCGATAATTTCATCGGGGATGTCGCCGCGCGTCATCAACGAAACACCGATGTCGCGCCGGAGCAGGACCTCGAGGCAGGCGCTCGAGACCTTCACCACCCGCGCACCGCCGATGAACGGATCGGCCGCCGTGCCAACGACGACGTAGCGCGGCGGTGGCCGCTTGCGCCGCTTGCTGTCGAGCTCCCGGCTGAGCTGGCCTGCAAGCCCTTCGTAGAGCAGCAGGGTCCCGGGAGCAGGCGCGCCGCTGTAGCAGCGTGCGTAGCAAAAGGCGCACGCCCCCGCGCAACCGCGCGAGATGTTGAGTGTCACCACCTCGCCGACGCAGCCGACGGATCCCTTCGACAGGGCGTTCTTCTTGGTCGCGCCGAGGATCCTCAATCGTCAACCCCACCCCGGGCCCCGGGCCCGGATCCAGAACGATCATGGTAGCAGGTTGTGCCCGCAGACGCCCGTAAACGCTGCCCTTTGGCCAACTCAGGCCGGGAGGATTCACTTCGGCATGCGGCGCTCCACCCATGCGATCACCTGAAGCATGCGCTCGAGGATCCCCTCGATCTCCGCCCGGGGATGCCCTCGGAGCACGACCTCCTTGGCCAGCAGCGCGGCGATGTAGCGCAGCCTGCGCCGGTCGTCATCCGCCACCGCGAGGTAGTCGGGGTGGGCGGCGTTGTACTCCCACCGGCCCCCGGTCATCCGCGACCGCCAGGGCTCGTCGGGCGCCCGCACCGGGGATGGATCGGGCACCACCAGGTCCGCTCGCAGCGCTGGCAGGTCGTCACAGATCTCGACGGTGGTGCTGGCCTCGGCTCGGCCGCCGTCCACGCCTACCCCCCGTAGCAAGACCTCGACCAGCCCGGCGCTTGCCCGAGCCTCGAAACGAGCCGAGCACCTGCCCAGCCCGGGCCTGATCAGGGCCAGGGAGCTCCCGCTGCCGAGTGACCACTCGAGCTCGATCCCCTCGGAGAGTCGCCGACCGGAGAGGTCGCGCGCGACCGCGGTCAGCTCGTGGGCTTGGTGGACCTCCGCCAGCGGGTCGCGCGGCAGGATTTCCAGGCTGTGCAGCGGACCGGGAAGAAACAGCTCGCTCTGATTCGAGGGCGCTGCGTCGGTCTTCCGCTCCGTCGCCACCGCCGACCCGCCGGCCGACGACTGGGCGGTGAGGAGGGGCATCCGCCGGCCGAAGTCAGAGAAGATCCGGCGCAGCTGCTTGGCCAACGACGCCTCGCGCTCACGGTGCCGCTCTTGCTCGAAGCTGGCCAGGATCGCCACCAACTGCCGCTCGAGCCGCGGCATCGCGCTGGCGAAGGCACGGGCCGCAGCGTTTGGCACCACGCCCCTGCGGGTGCCCGGGGCAGCGTCGAGCGCCGCAAAGTCCACCATCCCCACCAGCTTGCCTGCCGTCCAGGGCGAATGATCGAGTCCGGGCAACTGGCTCAGGTCCTCGACCACCAACGTCCCGCCAGAGAACAGCGCGACACGGCATGGGTCGTCGTCATCCGGCAGGTAGTGCAGCTGGACCCGCGCCGGCCGGTAGCCCGGCACCCGCAGCCGCGTCGGCTGCTCGATGGGGATCCCCTTGAACCGCGGAGGCACCACCGGGAACTCACGATCGGCCCTGCCGCGGGCCAGCCGGTCGACGACCCTCAAGTCGACCTCTCGCTCCAGCAGCTGGCCCCGCAGCTCCTCGGCGAGGTAGTCGGCCAATCGCCGGCCCGTCAGCTGGCGACTGGCCGTGTCGTGCAGATCTCTGACCACGACCTCGGTCCAGACACCGCTCAGCTCGAGCTCGCGGCGGTCCTTGAAGATCTCGTAGCGCGGCGAGTCCTCCGCGAGACGGAGCACCAGCGCCGGCTCGTCGCCGACCTTGGTGCGGATCTCCATCCCGTGGCCGACGCACCAGAAGCCGAGCAAGCCAATGCCGTACTTGCCCTGCAGAAAGAGCCGGTAACGATCCTCGACGGACAGGTCCCGCTTGCGGGAGTGCCCGATGTGCGTCGCGATGTAGGTCAGCGCCTCGCGGCGCGAGAGCTCGGGGAGCACGCCCTGGCCGTCGTCGCGGATCGAGAGCAGCTTGGTGCCCCGGGTGCGATGACGGGTGATCTGAACGTGGCGGGCGTCGGCGTCGAGGGAGTTCTGGACCAGCTCGGCCACCGCCTTGCGCGGGTCGTGCTGGGAGCGTGCGAGGAGCCGGATCAGGTCGAACGGGTTGGCCGGCTTGAGCTTGCCGGCCTTCTCCGGAGCCTCTCGCCGGCGACGACGGCGCTGCGCCGGCTTGCCCTGCGACTTCGGTCCTGCCTTGGCCCTGGCCACCAGTGACGCCCGGGCTCAGCCGGCCGTCTCGAGGAACCGCTTCGCCTCGAGGTAGATCCCGTCGGCGTCGAGGTGATGCTTGGCGAAGAGATCCTCGGTGCTCCCCGACTCGCCGAACTCCCGCAGGCCCACCCGGTGCACCCGCGCCGGCGTGGTCTCGGCGAGCGCCTCGCAGACCGCCGAGCCCATCCCCCCGGTCACAGAGTGGTCCTCGACGGTCATCACCCGACCCGACTCGGCAGCGAGCTTGCCGAGGGTCTCGGCGTCGATCGGCTTGATCGTGTGCACATTGGCCACCGCGGCCGACACCCCCTCGTCGCCGAGGCGCGCGGCCGCCTCGAGGGCACCATGCACCGTGGCGCCGGTGGCGCAGATCGTCAGGTCCCTGCCCTCGCGGAGCACGTCGACCTCGCCGAGCTTCCACTGGTAGTCCTCGGCATGCACTCGCGGCACCTTCTGGCGGGTGAGCCGCAGGAAGGCCGGCCCCTGGTGCTCGCGAACCAGGTACTCGACCATCGGCACCGTCTCGAGGTCGTCAGCCGGCTGCAGGACGAGCATGTTCGGCAGCGTCCGCAGCATCGCCACGTCCTCGAGCGACATCTGGGTGTAGCCATCGGGGCCCACACCGCAACCCGCGTGGGTCCCGACCACCCTGACGTTGGCATCGTTGTAGGCCACCGAGACCTTGATCTGGTCGAAGCGAGCGGTGACGAAGCAGGAGAAGGAGCAGC
>JAUVBO010000349.1 GCA_030591195.1 Pseudomonadota bacterium | reverse complement strand
GCAAGCAGAAGGTCCAGATCACCGCGCCGCCGCAGGTCAAGGGCAGCACGGAGTGGGGTGTGGAGCTCGGCATCGGGCTCAAGCGGCTGCACCTGCTGTACACCACCGACGTCTACGGTCGCTACGCCTGGAAGGGATGCGAGCAGCGGCCCAAGGACCGCGGCAACATGAGCCACATGATCGCCGCGGTGGCCAAGCGCAGCCGGGAGATCAAGGACAGCGGGGGCGGCAGGCCGCTGGTGCTCGCGGCCGGCGACATGACCGTGCCGGACATCCTCGGCAACCTGGTCTACAAGAATCCCCGGCTTGCGCCGACCGCGGTGGAGCTGATCCGCCGGGTAGGATTCGACGCGGTGTCGATCGGCATGTTCGACTTCGGCGTCGAGCGCCAGGCCCTCAGGCGCTACCTCACGCTGATGAACCGGGGCCAGGTGCCGGTGCTCGCCTCCAACGTCAAGTGCACGCCAGCCGACAGCTTCCCCTGCAAGCACTTCGGCCACCAGGGCAAGTCCTACCGGGTGCTCGAGCGCGGCGGGCTCAAGGTCGGCGTGGTGGCGGTGGTGCGCGACGACCTCGTCGACCGGATCGGCGCCCGTAGCCGCGAGGGACTCGAGGCGGTTGACTCGGTGGAGTCGGCGCGGCGGGCGATCCGCCAGCTGCGCGACAACGAGGGCGTCGAGCTGATCGTGGTGCTCGCCACGGTCAACGTCGAGGCCGACACCCCCCTGCCAGTGCTCGACTTCGTCCGGCGGCTCGGCGACGACGCCCCCGAGGTGGTGATCGCCAACAACATGTTCGAGCGGGGCTACGACAACTACATGGCGCAGATCCGGCGCGGCAGCGGCCCGCTGATCATCGGCACCGACCGCTACGGCCAGACGATCGGCGAGGCGATCGTCTACTACCGCCGCAACGCCAAGAAGGAGCTGCAGATCGACCACGTCGGCATCCACCGCCACCGGGTGGTCGACGCCACGCCAGCCAAGGACAACGAGGCGCGGGCGATGAAGCTGCTGCGCGGCGTCTGCAAGCAAATCAACCGGACGATCGCCGGCGCCCACTTCGCCGAGGCCACCCGCTACGAGCAGTTCCACGACTACATGATGGACATCATGCGCGATACCACCAGGTCGGAGATCTCGCTGCTCAACGAGAGCGGGGTCGCCGACACCACGTTCCCGGTCAAGGGCGAGCTGACCCGCGAGTTCCTGCTGCGGACGATCCGGACCGAGAGCGACGTGGTAACGGTCTGGCTCACCGGCGCACGGATCAAGGCGCTGCTCGGTCCCCACTTCGACGAGGACACCAGCCTGCGCGTCCGTGGCGTCACCCGCGCGCGCGGCCAGTGGAAGGTCAACCAGCGCCCGCTGCTCGCCGACCGGCAGTACCGGGTGACGATGACCAACTTCGTCGCCAACGGCGGCGACGGGCTGATCGACCTCAAGGACGCCGAGCAGGTCGACGACACCGGCCTCAGCCTGCGCAAGACCGTGATCAGGTTCTTCGAGCAGGGCGGCGCGGCGAGGCGCGATGGCGATCGCAGCGTCTCGCTCGCGGACGACTTCGCCGACCTCTCGCAGCGCTGGTTGCTGTCGACGACCATCGGCGCCGGCTTCAGCTTCAACACCGTGATGGTCGAAAACGGCCCGGACAACGTCCGCTACAACCTGCCGCTGCTCAGCCGGGCCCACCTGCACGCCGCCTACAAGTTCGACGCCGCCTTCACCTTCTCGGCCACCAGCGACAACCACCTGCTGCAGGCGCGCGCCGACCTGCAGTTCGGCAAGGGGTCGAACACGGTCTTCAAGAAGGACGCGTCGGCCCCCGCACCCGAGGACAAGATCTTCACCTCGGACAACGAGTTCGAGTCGATCGACCGCTACGTCGCGGGCCTGACCTACCGCCTGCAGGCCTTGAGGCCCTACTTCGACGATCGCTGGTACGCGCTCGAGCCCTACGCCGAGGGGATCTTCACCGGCGAGTTCACGCCGAGCGGGTTCTACATCGACGCCGCCAACGAGCTGCGGTCCTACCTCTACGCCGACGTCAGCGCCTCGGTCGGCCTCGGCATCCGGCCGGCCTCGAGCTTCTTCCTCAAGGCGGGCTTCGCCGCGCGCGGGGAGCTGTTCACCCCCGCGGAACTCGACTCGAAGATCGACGGACCGGTGGGGGTCTACGCCGGCTTCGTGCTCGACAAGTGGCGCATCGTCGGCTCGCCGAGCTACCCGTTGGCGGTGAGCTCGCGGCTCGACTTCTACTACACCGGCCCTGGCAACGACCGCCGGACCGAGCTGCTGCTGGCCTCGAAGCTCAGCTTCGGGATCACCCGCTGGCTAGCGCTCAAGGTCGAGCACCGGCTGTTCCTGGTCGACAACGCGCTGCTGGAGCACTCGATCGCCAACGACCTGACCATCGGCTTCGACCTGGCCTTCGAGTACCGCCGCCAGACCTTCTAGCGCTGCTACCGGCCGGGCAGCAGGCCAAGGCTCTCGTACTGGGCAACGATCCGCCGGGCCCGGGCTCGGTCGATGACCTGCACCAGATCGTCAACCCGATCGATGCTGTGGATCCGCATCGCGGGTCGCAGCTCGCTGGTGTCGCTCGGGCGCTGAACCGAGGCCTCGGTCACGGGCCGGACAAAGCTGGCCGAGGCCCAGCGGAACATCAGCTCCGGAAAGCCGATCTCGCGGCCCTCGACGGCGAAGCTACGCCAGCGCGCGTCGGGCAGGTTGACGCAGCCATCGGAGGCGAAGCGGGGCACCTCGTCGAGCTCGTCCCACCGATGCCACGGCGAGCTGTGAAAGTTATAGACCGCGTCGCCGTAGGGCATCGCGCCGCGGGAGATGCTGAGCACGAAGCCGACCCCGGGGCGAACCGGGCGACGCCAGTCATCGGGGACCATGTTGATCGAGGGCCAGGCCCGCATCAGCCACAGCCCCGCCTGGTGGTCCCGCGACAGCGGCGTCGCCGCCGCGCCGGTTCGCGCCCGGCCGAACACCGCCGGCGCCACCTGTACCAGCTCGTCGCCCTCGACCAGCAACACCCGTGGCTCGGGCAGGTGCACGACGACGATCACCCGCTGGTCGAGCGGAGCGTCGGTGAACGAGATCGGCCGGCCGAGGTGCTCGAGCTGCTCGAGCTGGTCGAGCGGGGCGAAGACCCCTCCGAGGTGGCCGAAGGGTGCGGCGCCGGTGCTGTCGCTGACGATCTGGGCGAAGTCGTCCCCGACCACGCGCACGCGATAGATCGAGCCAGCGATCGGTCGATAGCTACCCGCGCGTCCCTCGAGCTCGTCCGGCAAGTCCGCGTCGGGAATCCGAGCGAGCGAGGCGCCGACCCGGCGGTGAAGATCCAGTCGCTTCGTCGCCCGAGCATAGATCAGGGCATCGGGGGTCCCTTCGGCCTTGCCTGCCGCCAGGCCGTCGGGTGCCGCGACCGGGTCGAACGAGCCCACGTGGCAGCCAAGCACCAACGCCGTCAGCGCGATCAAGAACGGTTGCATCGGATATCGCATCCCGGGGCCGATGTGCAACGGCCGTGCCGCGCCCGACCCCGTGCCGGCGAGACTTGGATCACTGCCGATCGGGCACCGATTGACCACAGCTGGCTGCGAACAGCGACGTGACTGATGACAGCGCGTCGCGCCCACCGGAGCCGCTCTGCCTCCTGCCGTGCTCACCCGATCCCTAGCCTGGCCGCGGCAATCCCGCGGACCGTGCAGGAATCGCTGCTGGTACGTCGCTTGCTATCCAACGCACCGCACGCAAACACCAGACACCGCCAGACCGCCACCGAAGGTGGACGGACGCCGGCCTCGAAGGATCGACATCGATGTTGCACCGCGCCACGACAGCCAAGCTCGCTCCCCACCGTCGCCGATCGCTCGCCGTCGCCCTGACCCTGGTCGGCCTGGCGCTCCCGCGACCCGCGATCGCCAGCGACTGCGACCCGCCTCGCTACGCTGACTACTTCAGCCAGATCTTCGCCGAGCAGCGGCCAGCGGGGATCTTCTGGCCGTTGCCCTGTGGCGTGGAGGTCGCGGTCACCGCTGCCTACGGGCCCTGCGGCGCGGGATCGTCGTTCAAGCACTTCGGCAGCAACCACTACGCGCTCGACTTCGCCTTCACGCGCTCGGCCGACCGACGGGACAACGACGACGTGGTCGTCGCGGTTGCCGCCGGCGAGCTGGTCTTCGCGGGCTGGATGCAGTGTGACGGCAGCGCCGCGGCACCCTACCGCTGCAGCGCCTGCGGCGAGGTCTGCACCCAGTTCAGAGACGACGGCGTCTCGCTCTACGGTCGGATGGTGATCATCCGCCACCCGCTAGATCGGGCGACAGTGCCCGAGGCGGCGAGCGACGAGGTCCTGTCGGTCTACGCCCACCTCGGCGAGCTGCTGCTCGGCGCCGAGGACCTGGCGGCCCTGCGGCGCGGCGAGACGGTGGCGGTGCGCGCCGGCCAGCCGATCGGCCGGATGGGTGGCAGCGGCCGCGTCAAGGGCACCGGGACGCTGGTCGAGGACCTCTGGCCGACCCACCTGCACTTCGCCCTGATCACACCGGGCTGGGCCTCGCGCACCGCCACGCTCTACGACGGCGACGGCCACTTCGTCGGCGCGGCCTACGGGATGTTCCCGATCAAGCCCGAGCCGATCGGCGGGCTCACCGGGCTCACCGCCGGCGGTCCGACCATCGCCATCGACGCAGCGAGCGGCCAGTGTGCGACCCTCGAGGCGATCGGCGAAGCACTCGCGCCGGCCACCGCCACCGCCTCGGCCACCGCCGGGCAGCCCGCCTCGGCCAAGGCGGACCGGCCCACCGCTCGACCAGCGACAGCGGCTGGCTGTCGGCTCGGTGCGGACGCGCCGGTCCCCGCTGGCGCGTCCCTGGCCCTGGCCCTCGGCCTGCTCGGCTTGGCGACCAGACGCCGCCCAGCGCTGGTTGCGCTGGTGCTCGCCGCGCTGCTCGGCGTTGGCTGCGCCGCCGAGCAATCGTCACCGGCGGGCAGCGAGCCGGCCCGGAGCGCGACCCAGGCCAGCGCCTTCGCCAGCGGCTACTACCGGCTCAAGCGCAGCTACGGCGTC
>JAUVBO010000312.1 GCA_030591195.1 Pseudomonadota bacterium | reverse complement strand
CACGGTGAGCGACACGCGCTCCTCGTTGGCGGCGCGGACGATCGCCTGGACCTCGTCGGCGTTGCGCGGGCGAACCACCAGTCCAGGGGCGCGGGGCGCTTCCTCGGTGTAGTCCGAGCCGTACTCGGCGAGCTGTGCGGGGTCGGTGAGGACGCGGTCGGGTGCGAGGATCGTGGCCAGCCGGTCCAGGGCGTTGTCGGTCATGGTGTTCCTATGGATCTGTGAGCTCGAGCGTGCCGGGATCGATCGCCAGCGCCCAGCGGCTGGCCATCCAGCGCAGCATCTCGGCCTCCGGCTCGGCGATCCGGTTGGTGCCGGCGAGCGCCAGCAGCCGCCCGTAGAGCAGCCGGCGCGCCGCTGGTCGCCTGATCTCGTCGACCAGCCGGCGCGCGGCATCATCGGACGGGTAGCGCTCGTTCGCCGTGGCGATCGTCTCGCGAAAGCGGGCTTCGCCCATCTCCAGCGCGAGGGCCCTGAAGGCCGCGGTCTCGTGGACGCTCAGCTGGTTGTCAGCGCGGATCACCAGCTTGTGCAGGGCGATCAGCGCCACGCGCTCGAGCTCGGTCAGGGCGGTCAGCTCGGTGTCGCTCATCGTTGGGCTCCTGCCGTCCGGGTTGGTTCAGGTACGGAGCAACGGCCGCATTCGCAGCAGCGTCATGGGGTTGCCACCGATGCGTAGCTTGCCGCAGAGCACCGGCGCGACCATCGTCAGCAGGCTGCCACCGGTCGCCATGCCGACGAAGGTCTCGAGCGAGCCGCGGACCGAGGCCGCGGGGGAGGGCGCCGCGTCCCGTGCGATCGCCAGGCCAGCCCCGTCGAACCGCAGGGTCACGGTCATTAGCCCGGAGCCGACGACCACCGCGCCACGCAGGCGCCTGATCGCTCGCTGCCCTGCGGGGGTGCCGAGGTTGCGGCCGATGATGTCGCCGAGCATCAGCCCGAGCAGGTTCATCCGTTCGGGGTTCTCGATGGTCACCACGGCGCTGGTCACGAACGACCTCCATCTCGATAGCCGGCCAGCGCAGTCTACCCCAGGGTTGGACCGCTTCGCAGCACGGCGGTGATTTCGTCGGCTGCCGTCCGTGCCCGCTGCATCTCGGCCGGCGGGAAGCTGACCGCGGCGACCACCGCGTGCCCGCCGCCGCCGTAGCGACCGCAGAGCTCGGCCAGGTTGGTCAGCGGGGAGGGCCGGTGCCAAGGGTTGCTCCCCACCGAGACCTTGGCCCGACCTGGCGAGCGGCTCAGGCCCACGACGTAGTCGAGCTCGGCGACGAGGTGGTAGGGGATGAACTTGTTGAACCCTACCACCTCGCGGTCGGTGAGGTCGAAGAAGCCCACTCGCTGCGCGACCTCGAGCTTCTCGCCGATGGCGTCGATCATCGTCCGGTGGCCGGCGAGCACCGGCTCGAGGGCCGCGGAGATCTCGGGTCGGGCTGCGGTCTCCTCGATCGAGCCGTGCTGGAGCCCCGCGATGATCGACGCCACCACTGGCTTGGGCGGTACGGACTCGAGCAAGGCCATCAGGCGGATCGCCGGCTCGGCCAGCTCCACCGCCTGCTGCGGGTCGACGAAGCTGGCGCTGTCGATCAGGTCCGCCCAGCTGACGTGATCGGCGAAGGGCGCGGCGTCGAAGCCGTGCTCGGCTGCGAGCCAGCGGCACAGCAGGCCGGCGCAGGAGGGCGCCGTGGCGTCGAAGCGCTTCTGTCCGTCGACCAGGGTCGCCTCGAGGTGCTCGCGGTGGGCGGGGGCGAGGAAGCTGCTCTGGTGGTGGTCGCAGAACCAGTGCAGCCGGGCCGAGGGCGAGTAGCGGAAGTCGAGCACCGCGTTGACGTCGGCCTCGCCGAAGAAGATGTCGTGGTCGGCGCCGTAGGGGTCGCCCTGGCGGTGGGTCAACGGGACGTGGGTCACCGTCGCGGCGGGGTCGATCTGGTCGACGAAGAAGCGGCTGAAGATCGCCGCCGACGTCACGCCGTCGAAGCAGTTGCCGTGGTAGTGGACACGCACGCTGGCCATGTCTGTGATCCTTCCACACTGTGCACGCTCGTTTGCAGATCGAGGGGCCGAGTCGCCGGCTGCCCCGCCAACCGCCGACCGCGCGAGCGTGCCACCCGAGCGGAAAGACATTCTATAACAAACGGTTTGACGACGGGGGATCATGTGGGCGACTGGCGCGCGGATTGCAATCGGTCGGGGGCATGCGGAACATCCAACGAAACACGGTCTGGCTGGTGCTGGTGCTGCTGATCGCCTCCGGCGGAGCAGCCGTTGCGTCGGATGTCGAGATCAAGGTGCCGCCGGCGGGCCTCGCCTTCATCGCCGCCGAGGTGCCCGAGCACCTGCCGGCCAAGTGGACCTTTGGCGACCTGAGCTACACGCTGGGGAGCTGTCCCAGCGGCAGCAGCTACGTGGCCGCCAAGAAGATCGAGGCCTCACCCACGTTCGAGTCGCTGTCGATCGAGCCGGGCAGCGGGCGGCTGACGGTCCGGTTCGCGGCCCGCGCCACTGGCGAGGCCGACCTCGTGGCCGAGAAGATCCTCTGCGTCGGCTCGGTCAGCTGCAAGCTCGAGCTGGAGCTGAAGCAGGGCACCGCGGTGGCCCGCTTCACGCCCAAGATGATCGGCGGCAAGCTGCGGCTGGCCGATGCGAGCGTCGAGATCCAGATCGGCGAGAACGACGTGGTGGTCAATCTCGTGGGCTGTGGAGGTCTCGGTACCGCGGCGAGCTCGGTGGTCAACTGGGCGCGAAGCCGCTGGATCGGCTGGGCGGAGGACAAGCTCGAGGAGGCGGCGCTCGAGCACATCCCGCCGCTGGTCGAGGAGTCGCTGGCCGGCTTCACCAGCGTCGGCGGCGCCGCGTATCCGCTGTCGTTCGAGGCCGAGATCGACCGGGTCTCCACGGCCACCGGGGGCTTCGGTGTTGGCGTGCAGGTCGACGTCTCGAACACTGGCAAGGCGAGCTGCTCGCTGCCCGCGTCTCCCGCGCCACCACCCACCACCACCGCGCCCAGCTTCAGCCTCTCCAACGGCGCTCACTTCGGCCTCGCCGTCTCCGCGTCGACGATCAAGCAGGTGGTCAACGCCTACTGGAAGTCGGGAGAGCTCTGCTTCGCGAGCAGCCGGCTCGAGGCGCTCGGGATGAGCATGCCGATGGTCCAGGCGGGCGGAGTCCTGCTCGGGATGCAGAGCGTCTCGGCGCTGAGCGCGAGGGCGCCGCGGCCGCCGCAGACATCGATGGTCCAGGGCACCGACGCCAAGCTCGACCTCCTGCTCGCGGGGTTCGAGGCGACGATCGAGGGCACTGGCCCGAAGGGAGCCACGACGATCGACGCCACCGCCGACATCAAGGCGCGGATCACGCTCAAGCTCGATCCGATCTCGCGAGGCGTCAGGGTCGACAGCCTCTCGACCACCGTGTCCAACGTCAACCTCACCGCCACCGACGGCGAGGGGCTGAACCTGTCCAAGACGCTCTTTGCCGGGATCCTCGCCGACGTCGTGGTGCCGTTCGTCGAGCAGCAGCTGGTCGGGATGCAGATGCTACCCCACGTGATGAACCAGCAGGGCGGGATGCTGGCACCGTACTACCTCTACCTCAACCGCAGCCAGGCGACCTCGAGGCACGTCTACCTCTACGGGCGGCTGTTCAAGCGGCCGCAGAGCGACAGCGGCCGGCCGGCGACCTTCTTCGAGACCAAGCCGCCGACCCTGCTCAAGGCGGGGCCCTACCGGCTGGTGGCCAAGGGTAGCGACAGCCTGATCCCCGAGGAGTTGCTCCGTTACAAGTGGCGGGCCAACGGCGGGTCCTGGAGCCCGGTGGGCTACAGCCGCGGCAAGACCTTCGACCTCGGCAACGGCAGCCACCAGATCGAGGTCAAGGCGGTGGACCTGCACGGCAACGAGGACCAGACCCCGGCGAAGGCCCAGCTCGAGGTCGACGGCGTGGCGCCGGCGATCCAGGTCACGCCGGCGCCGGCGACGCTGACGAGCCCCTCGGTGCGGATCGGGTTCTCCGCCTCGGACGACCGCACGCCGGCCGCTGAGATCAAGGTGATGATGGTGCTCAAGCGCGATGGCGAGACCGTGCGCGAGGATCCCTTCATCAAGGGGGTCGAGTCCCTCGATCTGCTCGGCCTGAGTCGGGGCGAGTACACCGTCACGCTGGTGGCCGAGGACGAGGTGGGAAATCGCTCCCAGCCCGGGTCGACGACCTTCACCGTGATCCTGCCCGAGACCGAGCAGCCTCAGGGGCCCCCGCCAGCGAGCCAGACCGTCTGGCAACCCCAGCCGGACACCGTTCCGGGGTCGATCAGCGGCGGCTGCAGCGTCGCCGCCGCCGGGGAGGGGCACGCTCCCTGGTGGCTGCTGCTGGCTTGCCTGCTGCTCGGTGCTGCCCGCCGAAGGCGCGTCTGAAGGTCTAGCTCTCGATCGGCGCGCAGACCACCTGGCCGGCCGCCCGGGTGCAGTGGTAGCGCTGGCCGCAAGCGGTGGCGTTCCAGCCGTGGTCCTTCATGTTGCTGCAGGCCTCGTCGGCGCAGTCGACCTGCACCTGCTGGCAGTTGGTGTAGGCCGAGGTGTCGTGGTGGTTCTGCTGGCGCATGGTCAGCGGAACCGTCCCGAAGCAAGCAGTGACGGTCAGCGCGGCGAGGATGGCGAGTGCGGCGAGCAACGAACGCATGGTCTCTTCCATTTCGATTGTCGGTACCAGGAGACTATGTCGGGCGCCCCTCGTCCTCGGCAACCATTTTCGATCGTCGCTGACGAGATCTACTGCAGCCGCCCCGCCTTCAGCGTGATCGTGCGGTGGGATAGCTCCCGGACGTGATCAGCCTGGTGGGTGGTGATGAGGATCGTCGCCTGCTGTGCGCACAGGGCCTCGAGCTCGCGCGCCACTCGCTCGATGGCTGCGTCATCGAGCCCCGAGGTGACCTCGTCGAGCAACAGCAGGCTCGGCTGTACGACGACCGCCGCCGCGAAGGCCGCGAGTCGGCGCTCCCCGCCAGAGAGCTCGTGTGGGCCTCGCCTGGCCAGGTGGGTCAGGCCGAGCCGCTCGAGCACCTGTCGCGTGCGGTCCGCTCGCTCCGACCTGGGCATCCGGCGGGCCCGGAGCCCGAACCCCACGGCAGCATCCACCCGCCGCGACAGCAGCAGCGGCTCCTGCAGCACCAGGGCGGTTCTTTGCCTCAGGTGCCGGGGCGCCGGGGCGCGGCCCTGATGGAAGCGCTCGCCGTCGAGACGGACTGAGCCGCTGGCCAGGTCGAGCAGCCCCGCCGCCGCGTGGAGCAGGGTGCTCTTGCCAGCACCGTTGTCGCCGACCACCGCCGT
>JAUVBO010000516.1 GCA_030591195.1 Pseudomonadota bacterium | reverse complement strand
GGCTGTCAGATGCTCGAGCCGCTGTTCGAGTTCTCGGGTGCCTGCGGGGGCTGCGGCGAGACCCCTTACGTCAAGCTGATGACCCAGCTCTTCGGCGATCGGATGATCGTCGCCAACGCCACCGGTTGCTCGTCGATCTACGGCGGCAACCTGCCCACCACCCCGTGGAAGGCCAACGCCGAGGGGCGCGGCCCGGCGTGGAATAACTCGCTGTTCGAGGACAACGCCGAGTTCGGCCTCGGCATGCGGGTGGCGGTCGACCGCCAGCGGGACCTGGCCAGCAAGCTCGTACGCGAGCTTTTGGCCGACCTCGGTGATAACCTCGCCAGCGCGCTGCTCGAGGAAACCCGGCGGGATCCGGAGGGGATCGCCGACCAGCGCGACCGCGTCGCGCAGCTGAAGCAGAAGCTCGACAAGCTCGACAAGCCAGCGGCCAAGGGGCTGATGTCGATCGCCGACGTGCTCGTCGACCGCAGCATCTGGATTCTTGGTGGTGACGGCTGGGCCTATGACATTGGCTTCGGCGGGCTGGACCACGTCATGGCCCTCGGTCGCAACGTCAACCTGATCGTGCTCGATACCGAGGTCTACTCCAACACCGGCGGTCAGGCCTCGAAGGCGACGCCCCGGGCAGCGGTGGCTAAGTTCGCCGCCGGTGGCAAGCCGATCGCCAAGAAGGATCTCGGATTGATCGCGATGTCCTACGGCAACGTCTACGTGGCGCAGATCGCGCTCGGGGCGAACCCGCGGCAGGCGATCAAGGCGATGATCGAGGCCGAGCAATACCCGGGGACCTCGCTGATCATCGCCTACAGCACCTGCATCGCTCACGGTATTGACATGAGCAAGTCCCAGTCCCACATGAAGGATGCGGTCAACAGCGGCTACTGGCCGCTCTACCGCTTCACGCCGCAGACGGATGGGGCCGCCGTGCCGTTCAAGTTGGACAGCAAGAAGCCGACGATGTCCTTCAAGCAGTTCGCCGAGCAGGAGATGCGCTTCGCGATGCTGATGCGGGCTAAGCCCGAGGAGGCGAAGCGATTGATGGGCCTGGCCCAAAAGGATATCGACGAGCGTCGGCGGTTCTACGAGCAGTTCGCTGGCGTCGAGCGCGCGGTGGTCACCGCGGAGGAGGAGCAGGCATGAGTGTCGATCTTCGCACCAAGTACCTCGGTCTGGAGCTGAAGAATCCGCTGGTCGCTGCCTCTGCGCCGATCACCGGCAATCTCGATTCGCTCAAGAGTCTCGACGAGGCGGGGATCGGAGCCGTGGTGCTCCCCTCACTCTTCGAAGAGCAAATCGAGCACGAAGAGATGGAGATGCAGAAGGTCAAGGACGGCGGGTCCGAGGCCTTCGCCGAGGCGCTGAGCTATTTTCCGAAGATGCAGGGCGATCTCCGCACCACTCCCGAGCGCTACATCGACGGCATCAAGGAGGCGAAGGAGGCGCTGTCGGTCCCGGTGATCGCCAGCATCAACGGCGTCTCCAGCGGTGGCTGGGTTCGCTATGCCAAGCTGTTCGAGGAGGCCGGCGCCGACGCCGTGGAGCTCAACGTCTACCACCTGGCGGCCGATCCCAAGGCCACCAGCGAGGCGGTCGAGCAGCGCTACCTCGACCTCGTGGCCTACGTCAAGGCTGCCATCGGCGTGCCGCTGGCGGTCAAGATCGGTCCGTTCTTCAGCGCCTTGCCAGCGATGGCGCGGCGCCTGAAGGACGCCGGCGCCGATGGGCTGGTGATGTTCAATCGCTTCATGCAGCCAGACTTCGACCTCGAGGAGCGCAAGGTGGTGCCGAACGTCGAGCTCTCGACATCGGCTGAGCTGCGCCTGCCCCTGCGCTGGATCGCGATCCTCAAGGACAACGTCGATCTCTCCTACGCCGCCACCACCGGGATCCACTCCGCCGGCGACGTGGTGAAGGTGATCGCGGCGGGTGCCGACGTGGCGATGATGGCCTCGGCCCTGCTCAAGCACGGCCCGGGGCATGTCGCCGCGGTGCTCGGGGAGCTCAAGCAGTGGCTCGCCGCTCACGACTACGCGTCGGTGGAGCAGATCAAGGGCAGCATGAGCCAGCAGAAGGCGGGAGATCCCGAGCAATTCGAGCGCGCCAACTACATGAAGGCGTTGATCTCTTACTCGTCCTGACTCGTCCTTTTCGCCGCCAGCTGTGTCGTCCTCCGCTCGGATTGCGGCGAGCAAACCTTCGGTCGTCCTCCTTGCTGGCGGCGAAAAATACGTCGTCAGGCCTCTGTCCTTTTCGCCGCCAACTGCGTCGTCCTCCGCTCAACCACGGTAGAATGCTCGCGGCGGCCCCAGGGCCGCGGTGAGATCTCGATGACGACGATCCAGACGCTCTGCGTCTTTGTCAGCGGCTTCTTCCTCTCGCGCCTCGTGCTGCGAGCGGGCGTGCACCTGCGGTTCATCTCGTGGATTATCCGCTCCACCGGTGGGCGACTGTCGCGGATCGTGCTGGGCCTGATGGTTAGCGCCTTTCTGCTCTCGACCGTGATCCCGAACCTGCTGACGGTCCTGGCGCTGATTCCAGTGGTCACGCGCCTGCGCGAGGGGGGGGGCAACGGCGACGAAGCGCGGGACCGTGGCCTCGGTACGCTGCTCGCCATCGGATTGATCTACGGCGCCAACCTCGGCGGGGTCGGGTCGCTGATCGGCAGCCCGGCAAACCTCTACCTGCTGCTCAACCTGGAGCTGTTCGCGGTCGACGGGCGGGAGGCGTTGCACTTCGCGTCGTGGCTGGTCTTCGGTCTGCCGATGGCGGGCAGCTACCTGCTGCTCTGCTGGGGCATGCTCTGTCTGACCGAGCGCTCCTCGATGGGGCTGCACCTCGAGCCCTGGCGGACCGATGCGGCCGGGCGTGCCGAGGTCGACGCCGCGATCTACGCGGTGACCGTTCGCTGGGTGGTGATCTGGGCGCTGTTCTGGGTGGTGGCCTTCGTGCTCACCGCCGCCTTCGGGCTCGATCGGGCGACGCTCGCCCAGCTGGCCCTTGGCCGGTGGCGGCTACCGATCTCGCTTGCCGACCTGATCGCCGCGGGGGCGACGGCGGTCTTCGCTGCCGCCCTGTTCCTGGTCCCCCAGGCGGGCCAGCGGCGGCTGATGACTCCCAGGGATCTGGTGCGCGAGGTGCCGATCAAGGGGGTGCTGCTCGGCCTGGGAGTGGTGGTGCTGCTGGTGCTGGTGGCCAGGAGTGGGGCGGTCGATTTGCTCGAGCGCCTGGTTCCGCGGCTCGTGCCATCGGGGGTCGGACCGCTGGTGACCACGCTGACGATGACGATGGTGACGATCTTCGCCACCGAGGTGATGAACAACACCACCGTTTCCACCGTGCTCTTCCCGCTGTCGATCGCCATCGCGCGCCAGGTGGGCAGCGATCCGCTGCAGCTGATGTTGGGCGTATCGCTCGCCTCGACCTGCGCCTTCATGACGCCAGTGGCCACGCCGGTCAACGCGCTGGCGTTCGGCGGCGTGGGCAAGGTTTCACTCGGGATGCTGCTCAAGAACGGCGCCCTGGCCAACGTGCTCGGCGCCGTGTGGATCGCCCTCTGGCTGACCTGGATCATCCCCCCCGTCCTGCAGTGGTTCAGCTGATCCCCCCTTTGCCACGCGACTGATCGCACGAACCCTCTTCACAATCGGCGGGAATCCGCCATAGTAGCGTCCAGCTGCCGTTGGGCATCGAGGCGGTCTACGAGCGGATGGGAGCGCCCTCCCGCTCGCCGAAGGCCGCGAAGGTACGAGGCAAATGACGACTGAAGACAAGGCACAGCAAGCAGAGAAGGCAGAGGGGCAGGAGGGGGAGAAGAAGAGGATCCTCACGGGTGACAGACCGACCGGAAGGCTGCACCTCGGCCACCTGGTCGGGAGCCTCAACAACCGGGTCAAGCTGCAGCAGGAGTACGACACGATCCTGATCGTCGCCGACCTGCACATGCTGACCACCAAGAACAGCAAGCAGGACATCGAGCGCGTCCCGGACAACGTCCGGGGGATGGTGCTCGACTACCTCGCGGCCGGGATCGACCCCGACCAGGCGACGATCTATCTGCAGTCGGCGGTGCCCGAGGTCTTCGAGCTGAACACGATCTTCGAGAACCTGGTGACGGTCAACCGCCTCGCCCGGCTGCCGAGCCTCAAGGACATGGCGCGGACGGCGCAGATCGATGAAGAGT
>JAUVBO010000740.1 GCA_030591195.1 Pseudomonadota bacterium | reverse complement strand
GGCACCTGGGGACCGTGCGTGGGCGAGGTCACGCCGGTGCTGGTGGAGCTCTGCGACACGTTCGACGACGACTGCGACGGCACGGCCGACAACGACTGCGTCCTCTGCACCGACGGTGAAACCCGTGACTGCGGCACCGACACCGGCGAGTGCTCGACTGGCACCCAGGCCTGTTCAGGCGGCGCCTGGGGCTCGTGCAACGGCTCGGTCGGCCCCACCACCGAGCAGTGCGACAGCAAGGACCACGACTGCGACGGTGACGCCTACAACGGGATGTGCAAGCCCGGGACCTGCTCGACGGACTGTGGGCAAATGCTCTGCCAGATCGACAAGAAATACCGCTGGAAGATCTGCGACACCAACTGCAAGTATCCGTCCTGCACCTGTCAGACCCTGCCCTGCAAGACCCTCACCTCTCCCTAGACGCCGGTGAGGATCGTCAGCTGGAACGTCAACTCGGTCCGCGCCCGGCTCGGCCGGCTGGTCGCCCTGCTCGGGCGCCACGCACCCGACGCGGTGTTGCTCCAGGAGACCAAGACCGTCGACGAGACGTTTCCCTTTGCCGAGCTCGCGTCGGCGGGCTACCGCGCCGAGGTGTCGGGACAGAAGGGCTACAACGGGGTGGCGATCCTTGCCCGCCAGCCGATGACGCAGGTCCAGCGCGGCTTCCCGGGCGACCCGACCCCCGAGCAGCGGCGGGTGATCAGCGCCGAGGTGGCCGGGGTCCGGCTGGTCAACGTCTACGTGGTCAACGGCAAGTCGCCGCGCAGCGAGAGCTTCAAGGTCAAGCTCGCCTGGCTCGAAGCCCTGCGTCGCTGGGTCGGCGAGGTCTTCGACCCGGCGGCGCCGCTGGTCATCGCCGGTGACTTCAACATTGCCCCCGACGACCGCGACGTGCACGACCCCGAGTACTGGCGCGGACGGCTGCTCTGCACCGACGAGGAGCGCGCGCGACTGAGGGCGCTGCTCGACTGGGGGCTGTCCGATCTGCTGCGGGTCAACGACGACCAGCCGGGTCGGTTCACCTGGTGGGACTACCGCCACGGCGCGTTCAACAAGGATCGGGGGCTGCGGATCGACCTCGCCCTCGGCAGCGCGAAGGTGGCCGCGCGGGTCTCCTCGGTGCAGGTCGATCGCGCCGAGCGCGACCCCGCGAGCGCCGAGGAGAAGCCGAGCGACCACGCGCCGCTGATCGTCGATCTCGCCGAGGCCTGACGAGCCCGCTTGGCCTCGGACAGGGGGCTGGGTTACGATCACGGCTCGCCAGGAAATATCGCGCGGGAGGTTTGAAGATGTCGATCAGCAAGCGGCAGCTGGGAGCCGTGGTGGCGTGGGTGGTGCTTGGCTGGACCGCCACCGCGTGGGCCGACACGGTGATGATCCACTTCCACGGGGCCCACCCGGTGGATCCGAAGATCATCCAGGCGATGTGCCGGATCGAGGGTCCGCACCTCCACGCCTACGCGCCGCACAAGCCGTTTCTCTACAACCGGGTCGGCGCGAGCTGGTGGTTCGTCGGCGATCCGAGCGAGTTCGAGGTCGACGGTCCGAAGCACGCCTACTACGGCCACCACCCCGTGTTCTGGATCGACGGTCCGGCGGATCACTACTGCTATATCACCGGGCCCCACCACCACTGGCACGCGCCGCGTCCCTCGCTCGAGTTCAAGCTCAAGGGCGGCGCTTACTGGTACGTCGGCGCTCATCCGGGCTGGTACAAGAAGCGCCGGGCACGCCACCGCAAGATCGCTCGCTACTACGCCACCGTCGAGATCGCACGGCCGGTGATCCGGGTGACGCCGCCGACGGGCTTCGTCGGCGTGGTGGTCGGCCCCGGGGGCGTCCGCGCCGGCGCGGTGATTCACTCGCCTGGCGTCCAGGTCAACATCCCAGTGCCCTCGGTGGGGATCGTCGTCGGCGGCGGGGGGCGGGTGGTGCACCACCGCCACTACCGCGGGGGTCGCAAGGTCAAGTACAAGGGCAAGTACAAGCGCAAGCGCCGGGGCCCTCGAGGGCACGCGCCAGCCTGGGGCCACCGCGGCAAGCGTAAGGGGAGGAAGCGATGAGCGGATCGAATGCGAGGGCCCTGGCTGGCCTGCTCCTCCCGTGCGCCTTGCTGGCGCTGGCAGGATGCAAGGACGAGCGGGCGGGCGAGGGCGGCAAGGCCGGCGGCGAGCAGAGCAAGCCCGGTGCCTTTCATCAGGCCCCGCTGCAGCAGCTGAAGGCGCAGGGTCTGAGGATCGGCAACTTCGAGCAGGCAGCCGCCAACCCCTACCAGGCGAAGCAGTGCGTGCGAGGCAAGATCGAGGAGCTCGACGTGCTGCTCTGCAGCTATCCGGACGCCGCCGCAGCCGAGGGTGCGCGGGCGAAGCTGAGCTCCTTCCCGGCCGGTGCGTTGACCGGTGCGATCCGCCTGCGCGGCCAGCTGGCCCTCGCGGTGGCCGACCGCGACAAGATCGACGTCAAGGGCGAACGGATCAACCGGTTGATCCGTGCCTTCGCCGGCAAGAAACAACCGGCCGCGGAGCCGAAGGGCTCAGCGGGTTGAGCGGGGGGTTGAGCTCGGCGGGCGCGCGGGCGTGACGTAGACCCGCCGGTAGACGCGCCTGAACTCGGTGCCGCCGTCGGTGCCATGAAAGCGCAGGGTGGCGCGATCGCCGGCGATGACGATGCCGACGACGCCGAGGCTCGACGAGCAAAAGAGCGTGCCCGGCCCGGCGCCGACCATCCGCGGCGAGGCCGCGGAGCCCGCGATGACGTAGGCCGGCCGCGGGCCGTGGTGGATCAGCTGCTTGTCGTGGTCGTGACCCGAGAGGTAGAAGTCCACCCGGCCGGCGAGCAGCGGGCGCAGCCGGTGATAGAGCGCCCGCGTCGGCCCGTGTCGCCCGTGGGAGTAGATCGGGTGGTGGCCGTAGACCACCTTCCAGCGGGCGGTCGAGCGAGCGAGCACGCCCGTGAGCCAGCGTTGTTGGCGGATCTCCCAGCGGGTGGTGTCGAGGGCGACGAACAGCACGTCGCCGACGGTGAACTCGTAGTAGGGCGCGGGCATCTGCCAGCGCCCGGTGGGGCTGCGGTAGCGCCACTGGGGAGAGGCGGGCCGGCGCCAGTCGTGGTTGCCGAGGCTGGGGAAGAAGTAGACCCCGAGCTTGCCGTATGGCGCCTCGAACTTGCGTTGCCACTGGGGGTCGTCAACGCTCGAGACGCCGGAGGGCAAGAAGTTGTCGCCGAGGGTCAGCACCAGCCGGTAGCCGTGACGCCTGATCAGCTGGGGGAAGCTAGCTGCGACCCGCCGGTGGCTGGCGTTGCCGAAGCCCCAGTCG
>JAUVBO010000087.1 GCA_030591195.1 Pseudomonadota bacterium | reverse complement strand
GATCGCCTCGGCATCGGGCAGCCGGTCGTGCCTGCCCTTCTTGGTGCTCGAGCCAGACGGGGACCGATCGGCAACGGTCGCCTCTCCCGAGGCATCGTCGTCGGGCCGCGGTCTGAACAGCTGCTCGATCCGGCCGGACAGGGCTCGAATCGGATCGGATCCCGGTCGGAGCTGGACCGCTCGCCACGGCCCCTGTTCACGCAGTCGGGGGATCACACCCGCGCGAATCAGCGAGCTCTTGCCGGAGCCGGACGGGCCAACCACCGGCATCGTCGGCTCCTGTCGCAACCTCTCGACCAGGGCGGCGACCTCGGCGGCGCGACCGAAGAACAGATCCGCCCGGCCCTCGTCGAGCGGCAGCAACCCGACAAACGGCGAGCGCTGATCTCCGTCGCCGGCGACCCGGACCCCGGCGTCCACCAGCCGCTGCAGCTCGGTCACGACCTGTCGGGCCGTCGGGCGCTGCTCGGGATCTGGCGCGAGGCAGGTTCGGACCAACCCGACGAGCGCCGGGGGGAGATCTGAGGTCGGCGGCAGGCTGGGCAAGGGGGTCGGGTCGGCCAGCCGGGCGGCGATCTCGGTTGGCCCACCGTCCAGGGCCGGGTCAGGCCGCTGCCCCAGCACCAGCTCGTGAAGCGTGATGCCGAAGGCCCAGATGTCGCTGGCCTCGGTGGGTTGCTCTCCGCGCCAGAGCTCGGGGGCCATGTACGCGGGCGTTCCTTCGAGCCGCCGGCCAGGTTCTTCGCCCGACCCGTCGGCGGCCGTGACCGCGTAGGGCGCGGTTTCTGCGGTGCAGGCTTCGATCGACGCTGATCCGGTCGGCGCCGGGACGGCTTCGCCAAGGCGCATCGCGAGACCGAAGTCGACGACCCGCACCCGGCCATCGCTCGGGAGCAAGACGTTTTCGGGCTTGAGGTCGCGGTGCAGCAGGCGGTGTCGGTGGGCCTCGTCGAGCGCCTCGGCGATTGCGACGCCGATACGGAGCGCCGGCCCGATCCCGAGCCGTTCCTCGCGCAGGCGTTGGCGCAGGTTCTGCCCCTCGAGGAACTCGAGGGCGACGTAGTTGATCCCCTGGTGCTCGCCCACTGCGTGGATCGTGACGATGTGCGGGTGGTTGAAGGCGGCCGTGGCTCGAGCCTCGGCCAAGAAGCGCTCCCGGTTTCGCTCGGAGGCAATGGCGTGCGGGTGAATCACCTTGAGCGCCACGCGGCGGCCCAGCTTGGTGTCGCGGGCGAGGTAGACCTCCCCCATGCCGCCGCGACCGATCGGGCGCATTACCTGGAAGTGATCGACGACGGCGCCACGATCGAGACGCCAGCGAGGCTCGGGAGGCATCGCTCGTTTGTCGCACGACCCGACCCGAGTCGTCCACGGGTACCCGTCGCAGCGCGCCCACCGAGTGGTCGGGTATACTCACGTCCTCTCTTGACGACGACACACGAGGAGGCACAGGGATGTACGACTTCATGCTGGACGAGCCGGCCCGCGCGGTGCGCGACGAGCTGCGCGAGGTGGTCAAGAACGAGGTCGATCCCGAGTACACCCGGCAGATGGACCGCGACGAGATCAAGTACCCGCGCGAGCTGTTCGATACCTTCGCCCGCCACAACCTGCTCGGCCTGCGCTTCCCCAAGGAGTACGGTGGCCGGGGCCTGCCGTGGGTCGCCGAGTGCGCGGCGATGGAGGAGGTCGGCTGCCTCGGCACCGCGGCCGGCTGCTGCTACGTGATGCCGTCGATCGTCGGGGAGGCGCTCAACACCTTCGGCACCGAGGAGCAAAAGCAGCGCTACCTCAAGCCGATGCTCGAGGGCAAGAAGGTCTCGGCCGAAGCGCTGACCGAGCCCCGGGGCGGCTCGGACTTCTATGGCGCCACCAGCCGCGCCGAGGACCGGGGCGACCACTTCGTCGTCCGCGGGATGAAGCGCTTCATCGTCGGCGCCGAGGGCGCGGACTTCTTCCTCGCCTACGTCCGCACCAACCACGACGAGCAGGCCAACCCGTACCAGCGGATCAGCGCGATGCTGATCGACCGCAGCCCGGGCGTCGAGGTCAAGTACCTGTACGGGCTGATGGGCACCCGCGGCGGCGGTACCGGCCGGGTGGTCTTCCGCGACGTCAAGGTGCCGAAGGAGAACCTGATCGGTCCGCTGCACGGCGGCGCCGAGGTCTTCAACACGATGATGATCCCCGAGCGGCTCTGCAGCGCCGGGCCGATCACCGGCGGGATGAAGGCCTGCATGGACGTGGCGATGAACTACGCCAACCGCCGCAAGGCCTTCGGGCGGCCGATCCGTAAGTTCCAGGCGGTGAGCTTCATGGTCGCCGAGGCCCAGACCAAGATCGACTGCGCCCGGGCGATGATCTACCAGGCCGCCCGGGCTGCCGACGGCCAGGCACCGAACCTGCGGCGGCTGGTCTCGGAGGCGAAGAAGTACGTCACCCAGGCTGGCTGGGACGTGGCGAACCTGGCGATGCAGATCACCGGGGGCATCGGCTACACCGACGTCTACCCGATCGAGCGGGCGGTGCGCGACATGCGCCTGGCGCAGATCTGGACCGGCACCAACGAGATCATGAGCGCGATGATCCAGCACGAGACCTTCGCCGAGTTCGCCGCCGAGCGGGGCCAGTACCGCGACTTCGAGCGCGACGCGATGCACGACGCCGACGAGTTCGAGAAGATCTACGACGACGACGACATGTGGAAGGTCTACGAGAGCGGCAAGTAGCGGACGGCCCGAGGATCACGGGCCGAAGAAGGCGAGCGGATCGACGGTCTGGTAGCTGCTCCCCGCGAGCACGCGCACCTCGAGGTGCAGGTGCTGGTTGGTCTGTGCCGAGCCGCCGCTGCCGCCGCTGCCGCCGACCACCTGGCCAACAGTCAGCTGCTGTCCCACGCTGACCGCGCTCGACGCCATGTGGCCGAAGATCACCCGCGTGCCGTCGGTGAGCTCGATGTCGATCTCGCCCGTGCCGCCCGCCGAGTCGGCGAAGGCGCCGGTGCCGCCAGCCTCGATCACCGTCGCGGCGGCGGGGGCGTGCAGCTGCGTGCCGCGGGGAAGGGGAATGTCGAGGCCGCAGTGAATCACCTGGCCCGCCGGCCAGTTGCCGAGGCTGTGGCAGTAGGCGTAGGCGTTCTCCATGCCGCTGAGGGTGGCTGGCCCGTAGTACTGCCATACCGTGTAGCGCCCGCCGACGATGCCCTCGACGGTCAGCATCGCCGGGCCAGGTGGCGGCTCGGGCTCGGGCTCGGGCTCGGGCTCGGGCTTCGGCTCGGGCTCCGGCTCGGGCTCCGGCTCCGGGGCCTCACAGCACCGCTCGCAGTCGGAGGTGGCGCTCGCGTTGGCCGGGCAGCGCCCGCTGGCCTCGGTGGCGCACGAAAACAGCGCCCAACCCTGCAGCTGGGCCAGCTGGGGGCACGACGTGTCGAGCTTGTCGGGCGTGCCGGTGCCCGGCGCCGAGCGGAGCTGGTCGCCGTCGGCGCCGCCGCCGAGGTAGCCGGGCGAGCAGGCGCCGGCGAGCAACGACAGCAGCATCAAGCGATGGGGGCGAGGGGTCGACATCGGTAGATCTTGTGACTATGCAAGTCGAGCGCCAGCAAACGACAGCGAATTGTCCATTGTTTTCAGCGCAAGCCGGGGACGAGCCGGGGTGCGACGCCCCATCTCTGATTAGCGCTGTGCGCACCGGATCGCCCGCCAGGCTCACCACCTGCCAGGGGGAGACAACGGCTCGCAGGTCGGCTCAGAGGTCGACGGACTCGGGGCGCCAGTCGATCTGCCAGGCGGCCGAGAGCCAATCGAGCAGCTCCGCCTCCTGAGCAACCAGGCCGTCGCGCATCGACAGGTCCTGCAGCACGCTGAAGATCGCGTCGCGAGCCTCGGGGCGCTCCACCGTCGCCGCGGCTGCCTGGAGGCTGTCCCGGGTGGGGTAGCGGCGCCGGGCCTGGCGCGCGCTGACCATGAACTCCTCGCGGCCGAGCGCGTCGCCGAGCTGCTTGAGCGCCTCGATCTCCTCGATGCTGCGCTCGTCGTCAGCGTCGACCAGGCTCGTCACCAGCGCGAGCAGCACCTCGCGCTCGTCTTCAACCAACAGGATCTTGCCGAGCTTGGCGAACATGGTCTCTCCGATGACTGTCGAGCCTCGACGACACCACAACGCCCAACCGAACACAAGCGCTCGCAGGAGCACAAGATCGTCGCGGCGGATGATGCATGGGCATCGGTCCTGTGACATGATTCGCGGATCGCTGGCAGCGGAGGGTTGATCTCGATGCGTATCATCACCGCCACCGTCACCTGCGTGGCGCTGGCCTTGCTGTCGTCCGCCATCACCCGGCAGGCCGACGCTTGCACCACCTTCGCGCTCGAGCGGGGAACCGAGCTCGTCGTTGGCAAGAGCTACGACTGGCACACGGCCGATGGCCTGCTGGTGGTCAACCAGCGGAGCTTGGCCAAGCAGGCGCTGGTCGATCCGAAGACGAGGCTGAAGCCCGCCCGCTGGGTCTCGCGCCACGGGAGCGTCACGTTCAATCAGTACGGGCGCGAGCTGCCGCTCGGAGGGATCAACGAGCGGGGGCTGGTGGTGGAGATCATGTGGCTCGCGCAGGCGCGCTATGGCGAGACGACGGCCGCGCGGCCGACGGTCAACGAGCTGCAGTGGATCCAGTACCTGCTCGACACCACGGCGACGGTCCGCGAGGCGATCTCGGCGGCGCGCAAGCTGCAGGTGGCCAAGGTCTACGCCGCGGTCCACTACCTGGTCTGTGACCGATCGGGCGCCTGCGCGACCTTCGAGCACATCGATGGGCAGCTCGAGATCCACCACGGCAAGCGGCTGCCGGTTCGGGTGCTGACCAACGACACCTACGCCCGCTCGGTCGCGTACCTGCGGCGGCACACTGGCTTTGGCGGCCGCAAGCCGCCGCAGCGCGGTACGGCCTCGCGCGATCGGTTTGTCCGGGCTGCGACCGAGGCACGTCGAGCCCAGCGGTCAGGCAGGCCGCTGGTGCAGGCAGGCTTCGATCTGCTGCAACGGGTCCAGATTGGCACCTACACCAAGTGGCAGATCGTCTACCAGCCACGACGGGGACTGGTTCATTTCCGTCGCCGTGGCGAGAAGAGCCCGATCACCATCGACCTGGGCAAGCTCAGCTTCAGCTGCGGCAGCGGGCCTGCCCGGGTGATGGATCTCGAGGGCACCGTCATCGGCGCCAGAGGTCGCTGGACACGCTACGCCCAGCGCCACAACCTCAAGCTGCTGCGCATCAGCCTCGGCGCGCTCAAGGCGCCTTTCCCGGCGCGGGCGACCCGCCAGCTCGCGGCCTACCCCGACCAGGCGATCCGCTGCGTCAAGACCGGTCGATGAACGCGGCAGGGCGATCGCCAAGTCGCCGGCCAATTGGGGCGTACGTGTGAAGTCATCTCGCTCGGCCACGGATCCGTATTCGGGTCGAAAGTCGGCCGTGAACCAGCTCACTCCCCAGTATTGTCCCGGATTTGGGTTCCGTCGGACATCGACCCGGATGGTGCCTTGAGCGTACTGGCGCGCCGACCCGCGGCGGCCGGCAGAACGGCCGGGACGGATCGCCGCAGTCCGCGTCGGCTTGGCACTGGGTCGAGGGCGGCTGGGACGGCGCCAGCTGCTCGTTCGACGAGCCGCTCCAGCTGCCACCGCTGCTGTCGCTGCCGGGGTTGAGACAGACGGGCAGCGGAATCACCGCGCCGGCCTTGCCGAGCAGGCAGCCGCCGGAGCCGTCGGTAAGCCCGAGGTAGCACCAGCACCAGGCGGGCACGTCGGACTTGCCCGCGGGGCGGGGCGCGCGCTGGGCGTCCCGGGCCCGACGCAGGGTCTCGAGGTCGACGTCCTCGCAGCGCTCGATCACGCTGGCGGCGATGCTCGCCCAGCCCCGGTTGCGGTCGAGCTCGGCGCAGATCGCAGCTCGCTCGCCGGTGCACCCGGCAGCGGCCGCCAGCAGCAGCGCTACAGCGACGGTGGACAGGGACCTCAGCCCGGTATCCCGAGCCTGGATCGGTGAGATGCGCATCGGTCTCCTCTCTCTCTGCACGGATCGCCGCAGGGGCACGCGATCTTGCGGTGGCGATGGCTTCGTGGGTCAGATCGAGCGGCGGTCGCAGCACTTTTTCTCGGCGGCGTGCGTCGCCCCTGCCGATCCGGCGCGGTTGTGGACTATGCTCGGAGCGTGCGACTGGTGCTGAGCAAGACCACGGTGGTGCTGCTGCTGGTGCTCGGCGGGGCGCTCGCCCGGCGCCGGCGCTTGCTCGACGCCGCGAGCTGCGCGACGCTGAGCCGGCTGGTGGTCGACGTGACCTTCCCCGCGCTGGTGGTGGCCCAGCTGATCCGCTCACTCGATCGCGGGGCCCTCGCCGCGAGCTGGAGCCTGCCGTTGCTCGGCGCCTTGGTGCTGCTGATCGGCGCCGGCGTCGGCCTGCTGACCAGCCCGGCCTTCTGCCGCGGCGCGGCTGGCGCGGCCAGCCCCAGGCGGACCTACGTCTTCCTCTGCAGCCTGCCGAACTGGATCTTCCTCCCGCTGTTGATCGTCGAGTCGCTGTACGGCGCCGCCGGCGTGCGGGCGGTGCTGCTGCTCAACGTCGGCGCCTTGATCCTGCTCTGGACCCTCGGCGTCTGGTTGCTCTCCACCACCGGCGAGGGCCGGGGTGACAGCCCCAGCGGCCTTCGCGCCCTCGTCCGCAACCCGGGGTTGGTGGCCACCATCGCAGGTGTCGCGCTGGCGGTCGCGTTTCCAGCCCTCGGCCGCTGGCAGCGAGCGAACCCGGCCGAGCTCTCGGTGCTGCCCTTCGCCGCCCACGCGGTGCTCGCCGCCCTGGGGCTGCTCGGCCAGGTCACCGTACCTCTCTCGGTCTTCGTCACCGGCGGCCAGCTCGGCGGCCTGAGCAGCGCCGAGCTGCGCCCCGACCGGCCCCTGCTCGGCGTGGTGCTTGGCAGGCTGGCGCTGGCGCCGCTGGCGCTGCTGGTTGTCGGGGTGCTCGCGACGAAGCTCGGGCTACGCCTCTCCCCGGTGGACGAGGCCGTGACGCTGATCGTCGCCTCGATGCCGGTGGCCGTCTCGGGCAGCCTCTTCGTCCAGCGCTTCGGCGGGCAGGTGGATCTCGCTGCCCGGGCGGTGCTCTACTCGACGCTGCTCGCCACGGTCAGCACCCCGGCCTTCTACGCGCTCTACGCGTCACTCGCCGGGGTCAGCAGCTGAGTCAAGCGAAGCGCGAGCTACTGGGGCTTGGTCCAGGCGAGCGGCTTGAACGGCTCGTCGACCTCGGTGCTGATGATGTGGTTGACGTAGTTGCTCAGCGTCTTGGTCGCCACGCCGAGCACCACCTCGAGCACGTTGGCCCGGGTGTAGCCGGCAGCGAGGAACGAGCCCACGTCATCGTCTGAGACCCAGCCTCGCTGCTCGACCACCTTGCGGGCAAAGCTCGACAGGGCGTCGAGCTTCGGGTCGTCGATCCGCTCACCCTGGCGGAGAGCGTCGATCACGTGGTCGGGCACCTCGGTCATCTTGCCCAGCGCGGTGTGCGCGGCCATGCAGTAGGTGCAGCCGTTTTCGAAGCTCACCGAGAGGAACAGCACCTGCTGCTCCACCGGGGTCAGGGTCGTCCTGCCGAGGCTCTCGTACAGCGCGAGATACGAGCTGAGCACGGCTGGTGACTCGGCCATGCCGGCAAACAGGTTCGGCAGCATGCCGAACTGCTTCTTCGCGCCGGCGAGCAGCTCGCGCGCCCCCTCGGGGGCGTTGGTCTCGTCATAGAACTTGAACTGGCTCATCGGGTCCTCCGTTGACCATCGGTTGGTCTCGTGACCTCGCGAGCCATTACGCTCAACCTGCGATTTGGGCTACGCCGCCGCGCCTCAGAACCCCGGCGGGACGCAGGAGCCAGGCAGGCCGGGGAAGAGGATCTTGCAGGTGTAGCCCTCGCGCACGCGGCAGTCGTCGGGGCGCTTGCACTGCTTGGCGCAGAAGGCGAAGCTGACGCTCGGGCCGCCGCTGGCGCTGCTACCGGTCATGCAGCCGGCTCCCGGGCCGCACTCGGGATCGTCCTCCT
>JAUVBO010000677.1 GCA_030591195.1 Pseudomonadota bacterium | reverse complement strand
GAGAGGATCTGCGAGAGGGTCGAGCGATCGATACCAACCCTGCGAGCGAAGGCCGAGCGGTTGAGCCCGGACTGCGCGATAACCTCGGCCAACCGCTCGCGGAACAGATCGACGGTGCTTTGTTTCTCCATCTGATGATTCTGGAACATGGCGTCTGTTTTGTGAAGTCAACAAATGAGATTATTTATCACCAAACGAAGCGAATGTTTCTGAACAGTGCGATATGTGCGCATTGTCTCGTTGTAGATTGGAATTATTGCTGTAAGATGTCTCTATGGTCGCTGGAGAGGTCGTTTCAGACCTGCTTCCATGACCTCGGTGGGCGTTTGGGAAAGGTGGGTCGGATTATGTAAAATTCGTCGGAATACTCGCTGATCGGGGGAATTCTTGCCATGCTGATGAAGAACCCGAGGCTGCTCGCCGGCTCCGAAGCGGAGCTGATCGGCGGCCAGCGTGAGGTCACCAGCATGTGCGGGATCTGCCCCGCCGGCTGCGGCGTGAAGGTCCACCTGACCCAGGGAAAGATCGAGCGGATGGAGCCGCTGAGGGGTCATCCCCAGGGCATCATCTGTCCCCGAGGCGCGCGCGCCAAGGAGGTCGTCTATTCACCCGATCGGTTGCTCCATCCCCAGCTCCGCGGCGCCTCCGGCAAGCTCCGACGCGTCGGCTGGGACGAGGCCTTCGACTGGCTCGTCGACCGCCTGAAGGGGATCGCCGCGAGTCATGGCCCCGAGGCGCTCGGTACCTATTCGGGCCGCGGAAACTTCGAGTTCGGTCTCAACGAGCACTTCGCGCCCGCCGGGTCGGTGGAGTCCTGCGCCAACGCCGTGCTCGCCCCGTTCGGCTCGCCCAACGTCATGGGCGTTGGCGCGCTCTGCTACGCCTCCAACGGCATGATCGCCCCGCGCGCAACGTTCGGCGGCGCCCTGCGCAACACCCGGGTCGATCTTGAAGGCGCCGCGATGATCCTGGTCTGGGGCGCCAATCCGGCCACCGACTCGCCGCCGATCAACCTCCGCCGGGTCAAGCGCGCCGCCAAGGCTGGCGCCAAGGTCGTGGTGATCGACCACCGACGGACCGACACCGTCCGGGCCACCGGCGCCGAGTGGATCGCCGTGCGGCCCGGGAGCGACGGTGCGCTCGCCCTGGGCTTGATGCAGGTGCTGATCGCCGAGGGGCTCTACGACGAGGCGTTCGTCGCTCGCTGGACCCACGGGTTCGATGAGCTGCGCGAGTACGTCACCGGGTTCACCCCCGAGCGCGTGGCGCAGATCACCGGCGTGCCGGCCGCCCGCGTCCGCTCCCTCGGTCGCGAGCTCGGGCGGGCCGGCTCCCTGTCGGTGCTGATGTACACCGGCCTCGAGTACTCCAACTGCGGCGTGCAGGCCAACCGCGCGGTCTGGTCGCTGCAGGCCCTGACCGGCAAGCTCGACACGCCGGGCAGCACCCAGCTTCGCGAGCTCCAGCCCCAGCGCACCGCCCGGCTGTTGACCGAGCTGCCCACCGGCGGGCGGCCACCTCTTGGCTCCGGGGAGCATCCGCTGTTCTTCGAGGCCCGGCACGAGGCCCACGCCGGATCCCTGCCTCGGGCGATCCTCGAGGGAGAGCCCTATCCGTTCCGTGGCCTGATCATCTCGGGCGCGTCGATGATCACCTCCTGGCCCGATCCCGGACTCTGGCGGCGGGCGCTGTCGGCCCTCGACCTGCTGGTGGTCGTCGATCGCTTCCCCACGGCGGACAGCGAGTACGCCCAGCTGATCTTGCCCGCCACCACGCTGTTCGAGACCGAGTCGTACATGGTCTACGATGACGGCTGGGTGCAGCTCCGCCAGCGGGTGATTCCACCCCTCGGCGAGGCTCGAAACGACTACCTGATCTTCGCCGAGCTCGCGCGCCGGCTCGGCTACGGCGACCGCTGGCCCCAGACCGAGCAGGCGATGATCGAGCACGCCCTCGAGCCCACGGGCGTGACCCTGCAGCAGCTACGCGAGCACCCCGAGGGCCTACCCCTGAAGGTTCCGCCCCGTCGGTATCGCAAGTACGAGCGCGGCGAGCTGCGCGCCGATGGCGCACCCGGCTTCGAGACGCCGACAGGCAAGTTCGAGCTGGCCTCCGAGTGGCTTCGCAGTCACGGCGCCGACCCGTTGCCGATCTACACCGAGCCGGTGGAGGGGCCGCTGGCCGATCCGGAGCTTGGTCGTCGTTACCCGCTGGTGCTCAACACCGGGTCGCGGACCCAGTTTGCCTTCCGCTCCCAGCACCTCAACATCCCGTCGCTGATCAGCAAGCAACCCCACCCGCTGGCGATGATGCACGAGGACGACGCCGAGGCGCGGGGCATCGTCGACGGCGACGAGGTCGAGGTGAGCACCCGTCGGGCGCGCGTGCGGTTCGTCGCGCGGGTCGGCCGCGACGTCACCCGCGGCGCGGTGGAGGCGAACATGGGCGGTGGCGGACCGCTCGGTCCTGCGGCCTGGCGCCGGGCGAACGTCAACGCGCTGACCGACGGCAATAACAAGGATCCGCTCTCCGGATTCCCGGTCTTCAAGGCCCTGCTCTGCGAGGTGTGCAAGTACCGTCCGCGCCGGCCTTAGGTCGGGTGGGAGCGGGGTCTACTCGGCGGCGAGGTCGAACCGGGCCTGCTGCTCGTCGCGCGCCAGCGCCTCCCCCCCGCTCCCGCCCCGGTCGCTGGTCCAGAAGCGCCAGCGCTCGGCGCTGGCGTCGACCGGCTGGACCGAGATGCTGCCGTCGGTCTGGCCGGCGTAGGGCTCCTCGCCGGCGGGGCGGGTGACCAGGCGGGTCAGCTCGTAGCGCTGCAGCGCGACGTTGTAGGTCGGCTCGCTGATCTCGACCTCGCGCCGTCTCGGCTCGGTGCCGAAGATCGCGACCTGGGTCAGCAGCGCTGCCGGTCCCGACTGGACCTCGGCCCAGGACACCACCACCAGGGCGCCGCCGCTGTCGTTGTTGAAGCGCAGGTCGGATCCTGGCGCGTAGATCATCGCGTCGGCGCCGGGGTAGCCGTACGAGTCGTAGAAGCTGCCGTGACTGCGTGCCTCGACGATCGGCAGGCCGCTGCGCAGCAGGGCGCGGAAGAAGGTCGTGGCCGCGCCACAGATCCCGCCGGCCCGGCAGGCGCCGGACTCGCACCACCCGATGAAGAAGTCGCCGTGCTTGAGGTGGACCCAGCGGCTGTTGATCCCCGCCTCGGCGTCCGGCGCGACGGTCATCCCGTCGATGTTGCGGGCGGCGATGGTGATGTTGGCGCTCTTGGCCGGGTAGGCCTGCTCGGCGGCCAGGGCGAAGGTGTAGCGGCCCCAGAGATGCGTGGCCCCGAGCGCTTCTCGCTTGGCCGGCCCCCACTCGCGGCACGGGGCCGCCGGCACGGTGAGCTGGTCGGCGCGGATCCAGCCGCTGCGGGCGGGGGGCGCGGTGTCCGGCAGGACCACCGGGTACCAGCGCAGTCCCTGGTGCTCCTCGGCGATGCCGGCGACCCGCAGGGCTGCCCCCTCGACGAGCTGCATCAGCACCTCG
>JAUVBO010000375.1 GCA_030591195.1 Pseudomonadota bacterium | reverse complement strand
GGGATCAACTGGCTTCCGTCGGGAGGGCGACGGTGATCAGGCCCCAGGGGGGGATGGCCGCGGGCGCGGGGTCGAGGGGCGCGCCGGCGAGGTCGAGGGGCGTACCGGCGGGCGGCGGCAGGGGGCGCGCCGAAGCGTTGACCGCCCGGCAGATCGTGCGCCCGGCCGCGTCGCGGTAGAGCGCGGTGGTCAGGAAGCCCGGCTCGAGGGTCGCCAGGCTGCCCCGCGGCGGTGCCTCGCCGAGGCCATCGGGCGCCACCCGCACCAGCGGCGGAAAGGCGAACCGCCGCGCCTCCTCGAGCACCGACGCGGCGCGGTGATCGCCAGCGTGGGGCAGCAACGCGTAGCGCAGGGTCAAGCGCCGGTCGAGGCACTGGGCCCCGGGCACCGGATAGGGCGGACCCGCGAGCCCCGGCCGCTCGGCGACGTCGTCGCGAGCCAGCCAGCCCACCGCCCGCACCAGGGTCAGGCAGAGCTCGTCTCCGCCGCCGCAGCCGTACTCGGCCGGACCGGCGGCGAGCAGGGCGAGCCCCCGCTGGCCGTCGTTGACGTCGACGAACAGCCGCAGCGGCTGGGCGTCGGCGGGCGCCTCGGCCTCGCCCTCGGCGGGCGCGGCGGCCGGCGTCGTCACCTCTCGCTCGATCACCGAGAAGGCCGAATCGACGACGCGGGGCGACCCGGCGATCGAGGGTGGCAGGGGGAAGCAGACCCGCAGCCGGTGATCCTCCACGCGGTTGCTGAGGCAGGTGACGAAGTCGATCCGCGGGCTATCGCGCCAGAGCAGGATCCGGGTCGTCACCCGCTGGCAGATCCGCTCGGTCGAGCGCGCGTGCCGGTCGGGTGCCAGGGCCACCGGCAGCTGCAGCTCGTAGTCGACCTCGAGCGCGGCGCGCAGCGGGCCACGCTCGACCAGCCGCACTGCTCGCGCCCGAGCCGCCAGCGGCTGGTCGCCGACGAGCGCACCGTGGTTGTAGCTGTCACCCCGGTCGGCCACGTCAGCCAGCCGGTGTTGCCCCTCGACCCGCCAGTCGAGCGGGAGGTAGCAGACGGCGAGGGTGCCGTCGTCGCCGAGCTCGAGGTCGACCAGCCCGTTGCACAGCCGCCGCTCGCTCGCCTCGAGCCCCGCTCTGGCGCCGCCTCCCCTGCCCCACGACGCCGGGGGCGCCGGGGCGCGCTGCAGCGCGGTCGCCGCGTAGCCCAGCGGCGGCAGGTCGACCAGATCGACGACGGCTCGAGCCTCGCTGCGATGGATCGCGATCTCGGCTCGCCGCGCGCCACCTTCGAGGGCCAGGCCGAGCAGCTCCTCCGACAGCCGCCTCGCAGCGCGGGTCGGCGGCCCCTCGTCGATCTCGACCCGGAGCGTCTCGCCGTCGAGGCGTGCGGTGAAGGCGCGCACCGGGTGGCGATCGGCGAGCTGCTCGATCCACTGGGGCAGCCCCTCGATCGGCCCGGCGATCACGCCCTGCAGCGCGCTCTGCTGCTCGAGCAGCTGGACCGGCCGGGGCTGAACCGGTCCGACAGTGGCAGCCACCAGCTCGAGGGGCCCGGCGAGCTCGGCGCGCGACAGCGCCAGCGAGGCCTCGGCCAGCGAGCTGCCCTGGCGCTGTCCTTCCGGGTTGATCGCCAGCAACACCGCCGCGCCCCCCGGGCCGCCGTCGGCTGGGACCAGGGGCGCGAGGGCCGCGCCGAGCTGGCCGACGGCGCGGTCGACGACGAAGTCGGTCAGCTGCTCGCAGCGGTCGTAGCGCAGCTCCATCTCGCGGTGCACGGCGTCGACGCTGCAGCCGCAGATCGAGTCGTGGGGATGGTTCTGCAGCAGCTGCCGCCAGGCCCGATCGACCAGCGGCAGCGCCTCGGGCATCGAGTCCGGGGCCGCGAGGCGGCCAGCCAGCGCCACCGCCGGCTCGACCTCGCGGAGCAACCGTCCTTCGAGCGCGAAGTTGCGCAGCTTGAGGTAGATCCTGCTCGAGAGCACGCCCGGCAGCAGCGGGTGGTAGCGCGAGCCGCGCAGCTCTCCCGCCACGGTCGGCCGGTCGGCGGCCGCCGGACGCTCGGCCTCGAAGAACGCCTCGTGATCGGAGAAGCGCAGCGGCAGCTCGGGGTGCTGGGCCGCCCAGGCAGCCACCAGCGCCGGCAAGTGAGCCTGGGGCCGGGAGTGGTCCGATCCCGCCTGCAGCAGCAAGGCCGGCCCGGTGGCGCGGGCTGCGAGCCGCGCCCGGATCTGCTCGAGCATGCCGAGCGCGACGGCTTCGTCCTGCGGCAGGCCGGCCGCCGGGCCATAGCCCTCGGGCATCCAGTGAGCGAGCACCCGCAGCCCGCTCGGTGCCTGCCACCAGAACAGGTCGCCCAGGCGCTCGGCCCGCTGGTCGAGGCCCCGGGCGAAGATCGCGGTGCCGATGCCAAAACCAGCGAGGATCTCCGGCAGATCTGCCGCGTGGCCAAAGCTGTCTGGCAGATAGCCGACGAGCAACGCCCCGCCGAGCTCCCGGGCCCGAGCGCGGCCCACGCCGAGGTTACGCACCAGCGACTCGCCGCAGACCAGCAGCTCGTCGGGCTGGACGTACCACGGCCCGACCCGCAGTCGCCCGTCCGCCACCGCCCGCTCGAGCGCCGGGCGACGCTCGGGCCGCAGCTCGAGGTAGTCGTCGACGAGGATGCTCTGACCATCGAGGGTGAAGCGGTACTCGGCGTGTCGATCGAGCAGCTCGAGCACGGCATCCATCGCGCCGAGCAGCCGCGCACGAAACCCCTCGAATGGCAGGTACCACTCGCGGTCCCAGTGGGAGGTCGGGACCAGGTGAACATCGTGGGCCCGGTCTGGCTCGGATAGGCACATGCCGCGACTCCTCGTCGTGTCGGCGACGGTTGATCAACAGCGCCGGCTGTTCGATGATCGCAAAATTGGGGCTAGCCTGCGATGATACCGATCAGGACAGCACCCGATCACTGATAAAAACGACGAGCGCTTGATCGATCAACAATTGACCCTGCTCGAGGCCAGCGGCAAGTTCGAGCCAGACGACGCCCCCTGCCTGCGGCAGCTCCGCTTCAGCATGCCCACCGATGCCGGTGCGCTGGTGCGCTCCTTTGACTACCAGCCACGCGCCTCCGATGACGCGGAGGACAACAGCCGCCGCGTCGACGGCGCGGTGCGCGAGCAGCTCGAGGCCGCCCGCGCCGACGGCGTGCACACCACCGACGTCCGGTCGGCCCACGCGGGTCCGTTGACTGCGGCCCACCCCGAGCTCGCGCCCCTGCGCCGCACCCTGCGCAACCTGCTCAACCTGACGCTGGTCGACGCGGAGGGGCAACCACGGGGGCGCTGGGACCGCAACCTGCTCGGCGAGCCGCCCGCGCCCGACGTGCTGACCGAGGGCTCGGCCACCCCTGGCTTCGTCGCCGGGCCCCTGCCCGCCGGCGAGTGGCTGGTGACCGTCGAGGCCCACCAGCTGCTGGGGCCCTGCAGCTACCGGTTGAGCCTGGTGGCCCTCGACGACGGCGCCGCCGCACCGACGATCGGTGCTCCGGGCGGTAGCGCGCGGTCGACGCCGCCCCAGGCGAGGTCACGAAAGCGGCGCCCGCCGGCGGCCCGCGAGTACCAGCTGCCGCTGCCCGCGGGCTGGCTGCGCGGCGAGCTGCATTGCCACACCACCGCCAGCGACGGCCGCTACGAGCCGCTCGAGTTGATCGAGCGCGCGGCCCAGGTCGGCCTCGACTTCGTCGCGCTCACCGACCACAACACCCTGGCCGACGACCGCGTGCTCGAGGACGCGCCGCTGCCGCTGATCCGCGGCTGCGAGGTGACGACCTTCCACGGCCACTTCACCGCCCACGGCATCGAGCGGCCGCCGGCCTGGTACGAGGGCGAGCGTCCCCTCGGGCCGAGCGAGCTCGCGACCGCGCTGCACGCCACCGGGGCGCTGTTCGGCATCGCTCACCCGTTCGTGCTCGGCGCGCCGATCTGCTCGGGCTGCCGGCTGGGAGCCGGCTACGACCCCGCTCAGCTCGACCTGCTCGACGTCTGGAGCCGGGGCCACGAGGACCAGCTGGCCGACCGCCACGCCCTGGCGCTGTTCGACCGGCTCCGCGCCGACGGGCACCCGGTGGTGGCCGTGGCCGGCCGCGACTGGCACGGCCCGAAGCAGGAGCCGTCCCACTCGGGGCGACGCTACCCGGCGACGGTGGTGCGAGCCGAGCCGGATCCGCCGCGGATCCTCGAGGCCCTGCGCCGCGGCGCCGTCTACCTCTCGGTCGGCCCGGTGCTCGACCTGCAAGTCCACGCCGAGGGGCCGGGGGGGACCAGCAGCGCCACCCTCGGCGAGCACCTCGACGTCGCCGCCACCGGCGCGCCCGCGGGGTGCGCCCGGGTGCGCGCCGAGATCCTCGTCGTCGGCCTCGGCGAGCCCGCCCTGCTCCGGCTGATCGGCGGCGGCCGGCCGCTGGTGGAGCACCCGCTGGCCAAGGCGGCCGCTCGCTCGCTCTTGCTGGCGCTGCCGGAGGAGGCCTCGGCCGTGGCCGACCTGCGCCTCGAGCTGCTCGACGAGCAGCGACGACCGCTGGTGATCACCAATCCGGTGCGGCTGGTAGGCGGCGCGCGATGACCACCCTCGACTGGACCGTGGTCGCGATCTTCCTCGCCTCGGTGGTCGCCGCCGGCGCGTGGTTTTCCCGGCGCGCCAGCGGCAGCCTCGAGGACTTCTTCGTCTCGGGCCGCAACCTGCCCTGGTGGCTCGCCGGGACCAGCATCCTCGCCACCAGCTTCGCCAGCGACACGCCGCTGCACGTGACGCGGGTGATCCGGGAGGGTGGCCTCGGCGCCGCCTGGTTCTACTGGAGCGGCATCATCTCGGGCCTGATCGTCGCCTTCTTCTTCGCGCGGCTCTGGCGGCGGGCCGAGATCATC